>CAIMEK010000001.1 GCA_903839965.1 uncultured Acetobacteraceae bacterium
CATATTGCAGGGATTTTCGGAAGCGGCGATGGCGGCGCATGCCATCCATCCGCTCGTGTTCCCCGATACGACGCTGCATTTCGAGCACTCGACGAGCACGGGCGTGCCGGGGGCATGATGCTACGCCGCAGCGCCGCCGCTCCCGCTCAGGTCGGGTCATCCGAGCCTTGCTTTGCTGGCTGCCGCTGCCGATCGTCGCTATGGTCGGGAACCGCAGGCCGGTGCTTGCCTCGTTATTTATCCGGAATGCCCCAACAGATCGTGGAGGACGTTCGTGCGCAGCATACCGACGACCCGGCGGGCGCTGATGGGTGGCGCTGCAGGACTTGCCGCACTCGGCGGACGCGGCGCGATGGCCGCCGCCCTGCCCGCCTTGCCAACCTCGCCGGTGGCGCTGAGCATCATGGACGTCGGCGGCGACCTGCAACTGACGCGGGCCGCCATCGACGCCTACGCCAAGGCCAATCCGCGTCTGGTGTCGGGGATTACGTTCTCGCAGGCGCCGGCGCCGGAACTCGCGGGCAAGCTGAAGGCGCAGCAGGCCGCCGGGCGGGTCGATATCGACATGGTGCTGACCGGCGTGGGCGGGATGTCCGCTGGCGTGGCCCAGAACCTGTGGATCCCGATTGTTTCGGAGTACGGCGCGGCGCTGCCGAACCTTCAGGAGATCTATCTGCCCGGGGCGTGGAAGATGCAGGGGCTGACACAGGGCCAGGCGGTGTGCGTGGTGTTCTCGCCGGCCGGGCCGCTGCTGGAATACATGCCGGCGGCGGTGAAGCAGCCGCCGAAGACCACGCAGGAACTGCTCGAGTGGACCCGTGCGCACCCGAAACGCTTCTTCTACGCCAACCCGGCGAACTCCGGCCCCGGCGCCACCTTCCTGATGGGGCTGCCGTACCTGCTGAAGGACAAGGACCCCGCCGACCCGGCGAAGGGCTGGGAGAATACCTGGGCGTACCTGGCCGAACTCGGCAAGAACATCGAGTACTATCCGACCGGCACGGCGGCGACGATGAAGGAGCTGGGCGAAGGCTCGCGCGACATCATCGCCACGCAGCTTGGCTGGGACCTCAATCCGCGCATTCTCGGGGTGGTGCCGAAGGAAGCGGAGGTGATTGTGCTGGAGGGCTTCCACTGGGTCACCGATGCGCACTACTGGGCGGTGCCGAAGGGGGTGGCGAACGACAAGCTCGCGGTGCTGCTGGACCTGATCAAGTTCATGCTGACCAGGCCGGCGCAGGCGATGACCTATGACAAGGGCTACTTCTATCCCGGCCCGGCGGTGAAGGACGTGCCGCTGTCGATGGCACCGGAGGAAAGCCAGAAGCTGGTGGCCGAGTACGGCCGCGCCATCTACGCGAAGCTGATCGCCGAGGTGCCGGTGGAGGTGACGCTGGACACCGACAAGCTGCTGTACGCCTACGACCGCTGGAACCAGCAGGTCGGGGCGCGGGTGGGCAAGTAGCGGTTCGACCGGCGCGGCGGGCCGAAGGAGTTGCTTCGGCCCGCCGGCACGGGCAGTTCAGGCCGGCTCGTCGTGGTCCCTGATGAAGTCCATATCCAGCGTGAGGCCCAGCCCGGGCAGGTCGGTAAGCTGGATGACCCCGGCTGCGGGCAGCGGCGCATTGGTGAAGACGTGCGCGGTGAGTTCCTCGAAGAAATCCAGGCGCTCCACGAACAAGGCGTTCGGCGTCGCGGCGACCAGATGGGTGTGCATGTGCTCCATGGCATGCGGCGCGAATTTGAGGTTCCAGGCCTGGATGATCGCGGCGATCTTGAGCGCCTCGGTGATGCCGCCGGCCTTGGTGATGTCGGCCTGGATGATGTCGGCGGCTTCGGCGAGGACGAGATCGCGCACCCCGTATTTGGTGTATTCGTGCTCGCCGGTCGCCAGCGGGATGTCGGTGCCCCGCTTGAACCTGGCCAGGCCGCCGATGTCGTCGGCCATGACCGGCTCTTCGAAACAGAAGATGTCGCAGTCGCGGATGGTGTTGGCGAACTGGACGGCGGTGGCGGTGTCCCAGCAGTTGTCGGCATCGATCAGCAGCGCCACGTCGGGGCCGATCGCCGCGCGGACCTTGCGTACGCGGCTGGCGTCGCGCCGGGGGTTGCGGCCGCCCTCGACGCCGACCTTGATCTTGATGGTGGTGTAGCCCTGCGCCACCATGCGCCTGGCGTCTTCGACGAGCGCGTCGTCCGGCAGCGAGGTCCAGCCGCCGCTGGCATAGACCGGCACGTTGGGGTTGTTGCCGCCGAGCAGCCGGTAGAGGGGCATGCCGAGGATTTTGCCCTTCAGGTCCCACAGCGCGATGTCGACCGCGCTGAGGCCACAGAACGCCAGGCCCTTGCGGCCCACGCCACGGAAGAAATGAAACAGCTCCTGCCAGATGACTTCGGTTGCGAACGGATCGCGCTCGATCAGCCTGGGGGCGAGGCTGTGGCGGACGAAGCTCCTGATCGCCTCGCCGCCGACCTCGTGGTAGGTGATGCCGAGTCCTTCGAGGCCCTGGTCCGTGGCGATGCGGACAATGGTGTATCCCGCGGATTCCACTTTGCGCGTGGAATCCGCCATGCCGCTCTTCACCGGCAGGGAGACCAGATGGACGTTCACCGACTTTATCTTGTGCTGCATTGCGTTTCCTGACCTGCTTCCGGGCGACATCGACGGCCGGTGCAGGGACGATCCCGGCGCGGGAAGCCCCTGGCGAGCGGCGGGATCGGTTCGCACCCGAACGGCAAGCCTAGCGCGGAATGCCGCGGCACAGTAGGGCGCGGCGTATTCCGCCGCGCCGGGGCGGCAAGTTAGATACGATAACGTAGCATTTAGGTCGCGGTTCGGCGCGCCGGGCGTCGCGCGAAGGCGCGCGCCGGCGTCACGCGAAGGCGCGCGCCGGGTCAGGTGGGTTTTTCGGGCAGCCCGAGCAGCACGTGCCAGGGGAAGCCGGAGCAGCGGGGGGCGTCCTCGCGGGGGGGTGGGAGCGCGCGGGGTCGCGCGGGTGCAGGGGGTGGCACGGCCACGGGAGGCGGCGCCGGTGCGGGTGCGGGGCGGACCGGGCGCTGGCGGGGGGCGAAGGGGCCGATGCCGAGCATGCGCAGGATCGGGTTGACGATGCGGTTGGCGGTGGGGGCAAAGGACAACAGTTCGACGACGGCGGGCTCGGCGAGCAGGGCCTGCATCTGCGAGGCATGGCAGGCGCCCTCGGAGCCGAGTTC
>CAIMEK010000002.1 GCA_903839965.1 uncultured Acetobacteraceae bacterium
CCGTGCGGGTCTTGCGCACCTCGACCTGCACGACCTTCGACCGGCCGTGGCTGAAGCTCTGTCGGACTGATCCGGCATCCACGGTACGGCCCAACTCCAGCCGCCCCGACGGGCGCAGAGAGAGTCGGCCCTTGCCCTGGTCCTGATCGTTGCCTTCGCTCATCTACCGCCCTGCATCCTGCACATCGTTCCGCCCGGCGACGCCGTGCGGTTGGTCCTTTTCCCGGCGCTTCGCGTCACCGCGCGCCGTCCTCAGGCCGTTATCCGGACGCTTGCCCGAAACCTCTTCGGCCAGTCCCGCCAGACGCCCGGCCTCGTGCCGCAACGTCTCCGCCAGACGGCCCTTCGCCACCGCCACGTGCACCGCGCGGTCCCGGCCAAACACCGCACCGAGGCGCTCGCCGTCCAACGGCGCCACCACCGGCCCGTCCCAGCCGCCGAGGAAGCGATCCCGCTCCTCCGCGCTGCCATCCACAGCCTGTATCACGAGCGCCGCCCGACCGGAAGACAGCCACTCCCGCGCCTTGACGAAACCGGCGACGGCTTGTCCCGCGCGACGGGCCAGGCCGAGATGGTCGACAAACCGACGAGTCAACGCCGCCTGCAGGCCAGTCCTCAGTTCGGGGGGAACCACCACCGGCCCGCGAGCCGCCTTGGCGAAGGCGCCCCGTTTGCAAGCGGTTTCTATCACATCCGCCCGCGCGCTCAACCAGATTCCCCGTCCGGGCAGCTTCCCGGCCAGGTCAAAAGCCACATTTCGGTCCGGTCCGATCACAAAGCGGATCATCCGCTCCTTCGGCAGCCGTTCGCGCGTGACCGCGCAACAGCGCAACGGGCCGCGTTCCTCCGGCTCGGGATCGTCGCCGTCCGTTTCGCTCGGCGTGGCGTCAGCCGTGGCTGGCCTCCCCGGCCGGGCCATCCGCCTGCCCTTCCGCCCCCGCCTCGTCCGCGAACCAATGGGCGCGGGCGGCCATGATGACCTCGTTGGCCACCGCCTCGTCCATGTTCGCCTCGCCGACGATTTCCACCAGCTCGTCGGAGGCGAGGTCGGCCAGATCGTCCAGCGTCTTCACGCCCTTCTCGCCCAACGCCGCCAGCATGGCCGGCGTCAGCGCCTCGACCGCGGCCACCTCGTCGGTGACGCCCAGCTCGATGCGCCGCTCGGTCAGCTCGCCGTCGCGCTTGATCAGGAACTGCTCGGCGCGGCGGATCAGCTCGGCGGCCACGTTGTCGTCGAAGCCCTCGATCTCCGCCAGTTCCTCCGGCGGCACGAAGGCCAGCTCCTCGACGGTGTTGAAGCCCTCGGTCACCAGCAGGCCGGCAATTACGTCGTCCACGTCCAGCGCCTCGACGAACAGGCCGGTGCGGCGGCGGAATTCCTCCTGCCGGCGCTCGCTCTCCTCGGCCTCGGTGAGGATGTCGATGTCCCAGCGGGTGAGCTGGCTGGCCAGCCGCACGTTCTGGCCGCGCCGTCCGATCGCCAGGCTGAGCTGGTCGTCCGGCACCACCACCTCGCAGCGCCCGGCGTCCTCGTCCATCACCACCTTGCTCACCTCGGCCGGCGCCAGCGCGTTGACCACGAAGGTGGCGGTGTTGGGCGACCACGGGATGATGTCGATCTTCTCGCCCTGCAGCTCCTGCACCACCGCCTGCACGCGCGAGCCGCGCATGCCGACGCAGGCGCCGACCGGATCGATCGAG
>CAIMEK010000003.1 GCA_903839965.1 uncultured Acetobacteraceae bacterium
AGCAGTGCAAGGGCCAGACGATCGTCGTCAGCCTCACCAAGAGCCCGCGCGCCGACAATTTCCAGGCGCACCAGAAGGAGTTCGAGGAACTCACCGGCATCCGCGTGCTGTCCGAACAGATGCCCGAGCAGCAGCAGCGGCCGAAGATGGTCATGGAGCTGGCCAGCGGCAATCCCAGCTTCGACGTCACCCTTTTCGCCCTGCACGTGTCCAAGCGCGTGGTCGGCACCGGCAAGTGGCTGGAAGACCTGCGGCCGTACCTGGCCAATCCGCAACTGACCGCGTCGACCTACGACTTCGCCGACATGAGCCCAGCCGCGCTCGGCCCGATCACCCAGCCCGACGGGCGCATCGACAGCCTGCCGGTGGAATCCGACATGTGGCTCATCTACTACAACAAGGAAATCTTCGCGAAGAAAGGCCTGAGCGCGCCCAAGACCTTCGACGAAATGCTGGCGACCGCGCGTGCGCTCAACGATCCGTCGAAAAACATCTACGGCTTCGTCGCCCGCGGCCTGAAAAACGCCAACGTCATGGTGTGGACCAACATCCTGCTCGGCGAGGACCAGGAAACCGTCACCAAGGACGGCACCACCCTGCTCACCGACACGCCGGCGGCGATCCGCGCGGGCGAGATGTACAAGACCATCATGCGCGAATGCACCCCGCCGGGGGCAATCGGCTTCAACTGGAACGAATGCCAGACCAGCTTCATGCAGGGCAATGTCGGCATGTGGATGGACGGCATCGGCTTCGCCCCGCCGCTGCTCGACCCGAAAGTATCCAAGATCGCCGACCATGTCGGCTTCGGCCTGATGCCGGCCGGGCCGAAGGCGCATCATTGCTCGGTCTCCACCGACGGCGTGGGCGTGCCCACCCGCAGCAAGGTCAAGCAGGCCGCCTACCTGTACTGCCAGTGGGCGACCGGCAAGCAGATGGCGCTGAACATGGTGAACATGGGCGGCGGCGGCTCGCCGCGGCTGTCCACCTACGCCGAGCCCGGGCTGCACGCCTTCACCCAGGAATGGCTGGCGACGCTGCTGGAAAGCGTCAAGATCGGCCGCTCCGGCCTGCCGGAGATCGTGCCGGTCACCGAATTCCGCGACGTCATCGGCATCGCGCTGACCAACATGATCCAGGGCGCCGACCCGGCCACCGAGTTGCACAAGGCCACCGAGGCCTTCAAGCCGGTGCTCGCGGCCTCGCTTAAGGCTTGAAGGGCAGCCCGATTCGTGTCAGGGCAGGGCAGGGAAATCCAATGAGCCAAGCCACTCTCAGCCCTGCCGCCCCCACCCGCCGCTCCGACCGGCGGAACTACGCGCGCCGATACTGGATGTTCACCGTGCCGGCCGCCTTCGCGGTGTTCGGCGTCATCCTGTTCCCGTGGCTGTTCACCCTGATCATGTCCGTGCACGACTGGAAGGTGTCGGGCAACGTCTACTTCGTCGGGATGGCGAACTACACGCACCTGATCGAGGATTCCCGGTTCCTCCTCTCGGTGGTGCGGACGCTCTATTTCACCGCAGCCGCCGTCGCGTTCCCGATGCTTCTCGGCATCTGGGCGGCGGTGTGCTTCGCCACCAAGTTCAAGTTCCGCGGCCTGGCGCGCACCCTGTTCATCCTGCCGATGATGGCCACCCCGGTGGCGATCGCGCTGGTCTGGACCATGATGTTCCACCCGCAGCTCGGCGTGCTGAACTACCTGCTCAGCGTGGTCGGCCTGCCGCCGTCCGGCTGGGTCTACGAAACCAGCACGGTGATCCCCACCCTGGTGATGGTGGAAACCTGGCAGTGGACGCCGCTGGTAATGCTGATCGTGCTCGGCGGCATCGCCGGCCTGCCGATCGATCCCTACGAGGCGGCGATCATCGACGGCGCCAGCGGCTGGCAGATGTTCCGCTTCATTACCGTGCCGATGGTCTGGCCCTTCATCGTGGTCGCCGGGGTGATGCGGCTGATCGACGCGCTGAAAACCTTCGACACCATCTTCGTCATCACCGGCGGCGGTCCGGGCACGGCCAGCGAAACCATCAACATGCTGCTGTACCAAACCGCCTTCGGCTACTACAACCTCGGCTACGCCTCGGCGCTCGTGCTGGTGTTCTTCCTGATCATCCTGATGATCAGCATGGCCTTGCTGCGCATGCGGCGGATGGAGCAATGGCAGTGAGCGCCGACATCGACCTGCGCGGCGACGCGGCAAAGAAGCGCCCGGCAACGCTGGGGTCCACCCGCAGCAGCGCGGTGAATCCCTACCGCCTGCGCCGCTGGCTCGGGCGGCTCGGGCTCTATTTGTCGGTGATCTTCCTGGTCTCCCCGGCGGTGCTGTTCTTCTTCTGGATGATCTCGCTGTCGCTGAAAAACGAGCTCGACAACACCGCCTACCCGCCGGTGTTCATCCCGAACCCGCCGACCTTCGTCAATTTCATCAAGGTGTTCGCCGAGAACGACTTCCTGAGCTACACGCTGAACTCCGTCATCGTGTCGTTCTCGGCCACCGGCCTGGCGCTGCTGCTCGGCGTGCCGGCCGGCTACGGCATCGCCAAGAGCAAGGCGGTGAAGGCCGCCGTGCTGATCCTCATCGCCCGGGTCACGCCGGGCCTGTCCTACCTCATCCCGCTGTTCCTGGTGTTCCAGTGGATGCACCTGCTGGGCGGCTACTCGCCGCAGATCATCACCCACCTGGTGCTGACCATTCCCATCGTGGTGTGGGTGATGATCGGCACCTTCGAGGCGCTGCCACCCGACCTGGAGGAGGCCGCGCTGGTCGACGGCTGCAACATCTGGCAGGCCTTCCGCCACGTCGCCGTGCCGCTGGCCAAGCCGGGCATCATGGTGGGCATGATCCTGGCGTTCATCTTCAGTTGGAACAACTTCATCTTCGGCGTGGTGCTGGCCGGCCGGTCGACGCGAACGCTGCCGGTCGCCGTCTACAACATGCTGACCTTCGAACAGATCTCCTGGGGCCCGCTGGCCGCCGCCGCGCTGGTGGTGACCGCGCCGGTGCTGTTCCTGACCCTGCTGATGCAGAAGGAAATCGTCGCCGGCCTGACCGCGGGCGGCGTAAAGGGCGGCTAGACCGGGGGCGGCTAGCTCAGGCGAACGCCACCTCGATCCCGCCAAGCTCGCCGAAATCGGCGCGCGCCACGTCGCCCGGCACCACCGCCAGCGGCACCGTGGCCACGCCGGTGGTGACCACCTCGCCGGCCCGCAACGTGATGCCGAGACCCGAAAGCTCGTTCACCAGCCAGGCCAGCGCCGCCCGCGGATCGCCCAGCACATTGCGGCCCTCGCCCACCGCCGGCACGGCCCCGCCGACCGCCGCACTCACCCGATGGGCGGCAAGGTCCAGCCCACGCCAGCGCTCCGGCGCGGACGCGCCGAGCAAAAACCGCCAGCCGCACGCCAGATCGGCAATAAGCTGCCCCTCGCCGGCAGCCACCACATCGGCAAACCGCGTGTCCGGCACCTCGATGGCCGGATGCAGGCTCGCCACGGCATCGGCCGCCTCCCGGGCGCTATAGGGCGCGGCACGCGGCGGCAGATCACAGGCCATGCGAAAAGCGAATTCCGGCTCGGCGACACACAACACGCCCCCGCCGATCGGCGCCGGCTGCCCCGGCGCCAACACCCACCCGCCCAGCATCCGCCCAGCAAGCGGCGCGGCCACGTTGATATGGCGACGCCCGGCCTCGTTGGTGCCGGCAATCTTCCAGCCATAGCCCGCCCCGCCGATCCGCCCGACCAGCGCAGCCTGAACGGCATAGCCCTCCGCGCGCGTACGCGGCCGCAACGCCACCGGCAACGCCCCCAACTTCGCTCCGTCCACCCAGGCCCCGTGCAACACGGCGGCAGCACCATCGGCATCCATCATGCCCCCATGATCGCCCACGCGCCCGGGTGACAGCAAGGCCAGGGCTCCGCCCTTGTATCTCTGTGGGCACCCGAGCGGGTAAGCTTACCCGCTCGGGTGCGGAAGGGAGCCCGACCTGCCCTGGGGTGATTGAGCCCGTGGTCCAGCGCGGTGCCCCTTCCGCGGTATTGTCCATGAACCCG
>CAIMEK010000004.1 GCA_903839965.1 uncultured Acetobacteraceae bacterium
AGCCGCAGGCTTGGGATATGGAAAGTTGGGCCGGAGTTCGGCCCATCGGGGCCAGCCATCCGTCCTGGGACGTGTCGGGAAATCCAACCCACTGACAAGAACGGATATTTCTTTTATCTCCGCGCCTATGGGGCAGAGCCCCTGGTCTTACTTTCTTCGGCGGAACTGACCCATGGCCGCGCTTACCATACGGGACCTGCACAAGCGGTTCGGGCATGTCGATGTGTTGCATGGCATCGACCTGGAGATCGAGAACGGCGAGTTCACCGTGTTGGTGGGCCCGTCTGGGTGCGGCAAGTCGACATTGCTGAACATCATTGCGGGCCTGGAGCGGCCCAGCAGCGGCACCATCGAGATCGGCGGGCGGGTGGTGAACGACGTGGAGCCGAAGGACCGCGACATCGCCATGGTGTTCCAGTCCTATGCGCTTTACCCGTCGATGACGGTGCGGCAGAACATCACGTTCGGCATGGAGTGTCGCCGCGTGCCGCGGCGCGAGCGCGAAGAGGCGGTGGCGCGGGTGGCCAAGCTGCTGCAGATCGAGCCGTTGCTCGACCGCAAGCCGTCGCAGCTTTCCGGCGGGCAGCGCCAGCGGGTGGCGATGGGGCGGGCGCTGGTGCGCGATCCGCTGCTGTTCCTGTTCGACGAGCCGCTGTCCAACCTCGACGCCAAGTTGCGCGTCGAGATGCGCATGGAGATCAGGCAGCTCTACCAGCGCATCCGTTCGACCATCGTCTATGTCACGCACGACCAGATCGAGGCGATGACCATGGCGACGCGGATTGCGGTGATGCACCTGGGCACGGTGCAGCAGTTCGCCACGCCCGACACGGTCTACAATCGGCCGGCCAATCTGTTCGTGGCCCGCTTCATGGGGGCGCCGCCGATGAACACGGTGGCGGCGCGGTTGCGCACGGCCGATGGCGCGCTTTATGCAGTGCTCGGCGAGGACCGGCCCGATGCGGTGCGGCTGGCGCTGTCGAACCCGCCGGCCAGTGCAAGGGAGGGCGACGAGGTTGTGCTCGGCATCCGCCCGGAGTGCATTGCCGAGGAGCAGCGTCGTTTCGGCGACGATCCACGGGCGGCGGTGACGGTCGAGGCGCCGGTGGAGATGATCGAACCGACCGGGGCAGAAACGGTCGTGGTGCTGCGGCTCGGCGGCGAGCAGGTGTTCGGCCGGCTGGCGCCGGACGTGAAGCCCGCGGTCGGGGCAGTGTCGCGGTTCGCCCTGGATACCCGCAAGATCTGCCTGTTCGAACCGAAGAATGGAATGCTGATCCAATGACCTACTTTAGCGACATTGCCGGGCGCACCGTCATCATCACCGGCGGCACCTCCGGCATCGGCGAGGACGTCGTGCGGGGCTTCGCTGCCAACGACGCCCGCGTGGCCTTCATCGGCCGCCAGCAGGAGGCGGGCGACGCCCTGGTGGCGGAGCTGGCGCCCAAGGCGCTGTTCGTGCGCTGCGACCTGCTCGACCTGGTCGCGCTGCGCGCCGCCTTCGAGACGATCAAGGCGAAGCTCGGGCCCGCCTCGGTGCTGGTCAACAATGCCGCCAACGACCAGCGGCACAATTTCGAGGATGTGACCCCGGAAGAATTCGAGCGGATGATGGGGGTGAATTTCCGCCACGTCTTCTTTGCCTGTCAGATCGTGTTGCCGCAGATGCGCGAGCTTGGCGGCGGTTCGATCATCAACATGAGTTCGGGCGCCTGGGTGGGAGGCGTGTCCGGCCTGGAAACCTACAGCGCTGCCAAGGCCGCCATCGTGGGGCTGACCAATTCGCTGGCGCGCAGCGTGGGCCGCGACCGTATCCGGGTGAACGCGCTGGTGCCCGGCATGATCTTCACCGAACGCCAGCGTCGCCTGTGGTTTAAGGACGAGAGCCTGATAGCGGCCGGGCTGGCCCGGCAATGCATACCGGAAGAGGTCACCGGGGCAGACTGTGCCCAGGCCGCGCTGTTCCTCGCCTCCGATTCGTCGCGCATGATCACCAAGCAATTCCTGATGGTGAACGGCGGGCTTCGGTAGGAACCGCCTCAGCGCGGCCTTACCCGGGCCGGTGTCGTCTGCCCGGGGTCGGATGGTTACGGTTTCTGGGTAGTGGCCTTTTCGACCAGCGCCTTCACCTCGTCCATCGCCTCGGTGAAGCGCTTGTTGAGCAGTTCCAGCGCCTCGCCGTTGGCGCGCTGGATCAGTTCGCTGATCTCGCGCGTGTTGGCCACCGCGCGCTCGTAGGTGCGCTTGATCAGCTCGGCCTGCTTGGCGGTCCGGGCCTGCGGCGTCTCGCCGGGCGTGGCCAGCGCGTGCATGGTCTCGGTCAGCTCGGCCATGGTCTGCTGCATGATTTCCATGTGCCTGGCAGCAACGGCCTGGGCGCCTTCGAGTGCGATGCGGTTGGCCGCCGAGAAGGTTTCCATGTTGCGCCGATGGGCCGCCAGCAGTCCCTCTTTGTCCGGCACCGCGTGCCATTTCATTTCGGCGAACATCCGGGTGTAGTCCTCGGCGGCGTCCTTTGCCTGCCGCATGGTGTCGGAGAAGGGGGTGTCGCTGGCTGACTTGCCGGCATGGGTTGCCATTCTCTCCTCCTGCTGCTGATGGGTCCCGGATTCAGGCCGCGCGGCTTGGCCGGCCGGCACGGTCCTTGCCCCCGCCTTCGTGGCGCGGGTGGGTATGCCTTTAGACGTGTGCGGTGAACGACTCAACGGATGCCCCTTGTTGTTTTGCAGCGATGTCTTGCAGCCCGGGCGCGACCGCTTGCCGGCGCGCCGGAGGCGTGTTGGTTCAGGCCGGCGGCTCGGCGGGCGGTAGCGGCGGCGGCTCGGTGGCGCCGCCGCTTGCGGGCGGCTCGGCGGGCGCGCGGCCAAGGCCCAGCCAGCCCGCCGCCTCGTCGGCCCGTGCGAGCGCCTGGTCCAGCGCCGCCATGGTGGGCGCCAGGTCTTCGCTTTCGTCGTCCTGCCAGGCCCGGAGCGTCCACAGCCAGACCGCCAGCAGCCCCTTGCTGCGCAGCCGTCCGCCCAGGCCCCGCGAGGAGATGCCCGCCCCTTCCAGCATCCACCCCATGCTGCACAGGCTGGCGGCGGCCAGCGTGAGCGCCGTCGCCGGGTCGGCCGGCAAGGTGCGCATCAGCGCCAGCACGCCGGGCCGGTGGCGCTGCAGGAAGTCGATGCGGCGCATCAGGATGTCGAACAGGCGGTCGCGATGCGACCCCTCGTCGGCCGCCCCCGTCAGCGCCGCCTGGTCGGCCTGGCTGCCGAACCGCAGGAGCACGGCGCAACGGCCCGGAAAGCGGCGGCGCGCGAGCGCGAGTGGCAAGCCGGCATCGCGCGCGGCCTGCGCCACGCTCACCCCGGACCAGCCCCGCTCGGCGGCGAGGGCGAAGGCGCTGGCGATCAGGGCCGCATCGAACTCAGCGTTGTCCATGGTGCTCACCTGGGATGAACAATTATCCCCGGCCTGGGTTCACCCCGCAAGTTCCCGCGAACGGGCGGTGGCCGCGGCGATGGCGCGCGAGAGCAGCGCCGGCCAGGCGGCATCCTCCATCAGCACGGCCAGCGCGCGTTCGGTGGTGCCATTCGGGCTGGTGACGGCGCGGCGGAGCGCGGCGGCGTCCTCGGTGCTGGCGGCCAGCAGGGCGCCCGAGCCGGCGACGGTGCGGCGCGCCATCAGCCGGGCCAGGTCGGCGGGAACACCCTGCTCGACGGCGGCGCGCTCCAGCAGTTCGGCGAGCAGGAACACATAGGCCGGGCCGCCGCCCGAGA
>CAIMEK010000005.1 GCA_903839965.1 uncultured Acetobacteraceae bacterium
ACAAACCTGCGGTATGCCGGCAACCTCTTTCTTCGCTGTTTTGTCGCCCGCCCGCGGGCGCGGCCTCACTCCCGACAAAGTTCCCGACAAAGTGGCCACTCGCTCTCCACCAATGACCAATTAATGACCAATGACCCGACCTGTCACCCGTTCACCAGCTTCCACACGCGCAGCAACTCGGAGACGCCCCAAGCCTGGGCGCCGCAGCCGCGCTGGGCGTGCGGCGCATCGCCGTCCAGGATTTCGGGCACCTGCCCGACACAGCCGGAATTGGTGAGCACCGTCGCGGAACCGAGAAGCGCCAGGGCCGCCGGCCGCGCCTCGTCGCCGTAAAGCCTGAACAATGCCTCGGCATAGAGCGGAAACTGCCAGGTCCAGGCTGTGCCGTTGTGGTAGGCCGGCTTGCGGCTGGTGTTCTCGTCGCCGGTGTAGACGCCGCGGTAGGGGCGGCGCGGGTCGTTCAGCAACTGGCCATCGCGCGACACCGGCAGTTCCAGGGACACGGGGCGGTCGGCCAGGCTGCGGATGCCGCCGGGCGCCAGCAGCGTCTCGCACGCCTGCAGGATGCGGGCCGCGCGCGCAGAACCGCCGTCGTATGCGCCGAGCGTGAGCGCCAGCAGTTGGTTCGGCCGCAGCGCGTCGTCCACCCCGGCGAGTGCGGCGGGTGTGCCGGCGTCCGCGCGCAGGTTGTCCGCCAGCCAACCCTCGTCCGGCAGCCAGTAGCGGTTGGCCAGCGACTGGCGGGCCTGCGCGGCCAGCGACTGCCACGCATGGTCCACGTGCCGGCCGAGCAGATCGAGGAACGCGATCCAGAGCGCCTGAATTTCGACGGGGTAGCCTGCGCGCGGCGTGGCGGCCGGGAAGTTCGTGTCCATCCAGGTGAAGTGCGGCGGGCTGTAAATCAGCGCGCTGTCGCGGTCCATGCGGATGCCGTTGGGCGTGCCGTCGCGGTAGTGCGTGGCGATGGACACCAGCACCTCGCGGAGCGGACGCCGGCCGCATGGCGCGTCGAGCACGGCCGCGGGACCGAGCTTTTCCGCCAGGTCGGCGGCGGCGACGCCAAACCAGAGCGGCGCGTCGGAGGTGTCGCGATTCGAATCGTCGTTGCCGCGGATCATGTTGGGCAGCGTGCCCTGCTGTTCGAAACGGCCGTATTCCCTGAGAATCCGCAACGCATCGGCGGTGCGGCCGTCGGCGATCAGCCCACGCAGCACGATCAGCGTATCGCGCCCCCAGTCCAGGAACCACGGATAGCCGGCGATCACGGTGAGCAGGTCGTCGCGCTTCACGACATAGAGCCCCATGGCGCGGTGGAGCGCATCCGGCAGCGGCAGACGGCCCTCGGCAGGCGGCGTGCCCGCCGCCACAGTCTCCTGCCGCGCCTCGGCTGCCACCTGCCACGCGTCCTCGCGCTCGGCGGTCACTACCGCCCGCTCGCCTCCCAGCAGGTCGATGCCGAACCAGCCCGGGCTGAACAGGTCGGACGCGCCGTCGAGACCGCGCGCGGCGTCTTCCGGGTGTCCGACCAT
>CAIMEK010000006.1 GCA_903839965.1 uncultured Acetobacteraceae bacterium
CGGGCTGGGCATGGTCGCCCTGCAGGAGAGTCCCTTCGAGTACCCGCTCCAGGTGTCCTCCGAGCCGATCGCCCAGGTGCTGAAGATCATTCCGGCGGGGTGACGCCGGGCGCCGCCGCCCGGACGCGCCGCAGGATGCCGTCCAACCCCTCGGAGACACGTTCGAACACGCCGTTTTCCGTCAGGTGGCGGAGCACCTGTTCGTTCATGCCGCCCGGCGTCGCGCACTCGCCGGCCAGTTCACGGAAGCTGCGGTCCGGCGCATCGACGGCGGCGGCGGCCAATCCCAGAATCACTTTTGCAACGTAATCGCGGGCTTTCGCCGCCGGCACGCCCTGGCGCGTCAGCCAGGCGGCGATGCTGTCGGAAAAGGTGAAATGCGCCGCCAGCGTCGCCGTTGCCGCGGCCAGCGCCTCGAATTCGTCCTCGGTCTCCACTTCGACCGTGCTGCCGAGCGAGGCGAACAGCGCGGCGACAACCGGGTCCGGCGGAAAGATCGCCGTCGTGCTGCGTCGCTCGGCGGCGGCTGGCAGCGGCACGGCGCGGGTGACCTGCCCGGCCGGCGCCACCAGCTCGGCGAGCTGCCGGCGCGCGAGTCCCGCCATGACGCTGACGACGCGATGCTCCGGGCGGAAGCGCAGCGCCGCGAGCACGCCGCGCGCCAGTGGCGGCCGCACGGCCAGCACCACGGTCTCGCAGGCATCGAGCACATCCTGGTTGGAGCCGGCCACGGCCGCGCCCGGATAGCGAGCGGCCAGCTTCGCGGCGACCCCGGCGTTGCGCGGCGACAACCAGATCCGCTGCCCGGCGTCGGCCGCGCACAGGCCGCTCACCATCGCCGAGGTGATGGCGCCGGTGCCGATGAAGCCGAGTTGCATGGGCCTGCTCCGTGGTGCTGCCGCGTGGCGGCATACGCCACGGCGTTCCGCCCGACAACGGCGCCCGGCGGTTACCCGCCTGCCATCTGCATCAGTTCGTCGATCTCGGGCAAGCCTTCCGCAATGCGCGCCGCCGCGACGAACGGCAGCCAGCTCAGGATCGCATCGCGGCTCTTGCCGCTGAGCTGCCCATACGCATCGATGTACGCAGCGGCCAGTTCCCGGTCCCTGGCCCAGAGCATGACGTAAGTGCGGCAGGCGTCGGCTGCCGGATCGCCGCGGCTCGAATCCAGCCAGTCGATGATCACCTCGTGGCCCGGCGGTCCCATGATGTTTTCCGGGTGGAAATCGCCGTGGCACAGCTGTTCGCCATCCGGCATTTCAACGAGCCCGGCCAGAAGGGTGGCCCGACGCTGCTCGCTCAACCGGTCGGCGCGCCGGATGTTTGCGGCGAGCCTGGTTTTCAGGCTGATGAATTGCGGTGCCGGATGGCTGTGCACCTGCACCTGCAGCTCGACCATCCGGCTCAGCCGGGCGGCCCGGGCTTCCCCCCCGCGGATGATGTCCTCGCTGATCGGGGGGCCTTCGACACGGTCCATGAGCACGCCCCACCGGTCGTCGAACTGCCACACGCCGTGCACCACGGGCGCCGCCAGTCCAAGCGTCTCCACCGCCGTGAGGATGGCGGCCTCCCGGAACGGCACGGATTTCACGGCTGTCGGCTTGTAGAGCTTCATGGCCAGCGCCCCGCAGGCGAATACCTCTGCGGTTCTGCCGAAGCCGAGAAGTGCCCCCAATGCCGGCTCGCTCATGGCGGTGTCTCCCATGGTCTGCCGGCGGTCACCATCGCCCCGGCCGGTTGAATTCGCAACCGCGGCTCAGCCCCGGGGATTGGTCCGCGGGGCGTGGTCGCGCTGGCTTGCCGCGCCGTGCCGGTGCGCGCCGGGATGCGCGTGCGGCTGCACGCCGAGCGAGGTCGGCTGCGACTTATGCTGGGTGTCCGGCATGAAAACCATGAGCAGGACCACGGCGGCCACCCCGAAGCCTCCGAGCACCAGGAATGTGCCGGTCTCCCCGATCCGGTCGGCCAGCACGCCGGCGAGCGCCATCGAACACGCGCCGCCAATGCCGCTGGCCAGGCCGAGGATGCCGATCGCCAGGTTGAACCGGCCGCCGCGATGGGTGATGTCGGCCACCACCAGCGGCACCATGATGCCGAGGATCGCGGTCGCGACGCCGTCCAGCATCTGCGATGCGATCATCATGCTCGGGCTGGGCTCGAGCGCAAACAGCGTGGCCCTGATCGGCAGCATGCCGACGGCGATCAGCAGCATGGTGCGGCGGCTGCGTACCTGGGCCGCGCGCCCCATCCGGGGCGCCAGCCACGCCGCCAGCAACTGCGGCGCCACGATCCAGGCGCTCACCACGAGGACCGAAATGCGGATCTGCATATGCGGCAGGAACGGCGCGAAGCTGGACAGCATCGGGTCGGGCAAGGCCTGGAACGAGCGGGCGATGGCGCCGGTGGCGACCGGCAGCATGCCGGTGTTGCCAAGTTGGAACGCCGTGCCGAGGGCGGCGAACGCGAGCAGCGCCGGGTCGCGGAAAACCTCCCCCAGCGACCGCTGCGGCTGCGCGCCGTGGCGCGGATCGACGCTGGCGGCATGGCTGGACCGCCTGTGCGCGGATTTCAGGTCGGTGGCGCGGATGCAGAAAATGGCCGCCAGCCCGGGCAACGCGCACAGCGCGGCGAAGCAGTAGATCGCCCGGTACGACAGCCAGGCGCCGATCGCTCCCATGATGGTCGCCGCCAGTGCCGAGCCGAACGCGGCGAAGCGCACATTGCGCCCGAACCGCTCGCCCAGCTTCTCCTCGCGCGACAACGAGAGCGTCAGCGCGGCAACGGCAGGGACGAGCACCGCGCCGGCCGCGCCATGCAGCACCACGGCCAGATAGACGGGAACCGGCAACGGCGCCCAGGCGACCAGCATGGAGGCGGTCATGATCGCGGACACCGCCCCGGCCGCGGCCCACCGTTTGCTGGGCGCCCAGTCCACCACCATGCCGCCGGGCACCTGGCTGACCATGGCCGCCAGCATGGCGGCGCTGAGCGCAAAGCCGATGCTGGTGTGGGTCCAGTCCTGCTGGGTGAGGTAGGCGACCAGAAAGGCGCCGAAGCCGGCCTGCATCAGGGCCGCCAGGAAGTTCACCCAGCTCAGCGCGCGCAGGCTGGCGTCGCTGGCCTTGATGGCGTTGTGATGCGCGGGCGTAAAAGGCGCATTTGCCAACACCCCGGATGCCGCCTGGTCGGCCGACGACGCAGGACAGGCCGGGTCGCTGACCGGGCGGCTCATGCCATACCGATAGCGCAATCGTTGCGTGCGTGTAAACCGTCTCGAGGGCGCGAGGATTGGCCACGCCGCCGCCGCGAAACGCGCGCCTGCAGGCCGGAGTTTCCCCGACCCGCGGCGGATGCCCTACATGCCGAGCGCGCGGCGGTAGACGTCGAGCAGGGTCTCGGCCTCCTCGACCTCGGCCGGCTCCTGCTTGCGGATGCGGATCAACTGACGCAGCACCTTGACGTCGAAACCGGCACTCTTGGCCTCGGCGAAGATGTCCTTGATGTCGCCGGAGAGCGCTTTGCGCTCCTCCTCCAGGCGCTCGATGCGCTCGACCAGGCTGCGCAGCCGGTCGGCGGCGATGTTGCCCCACTTGGCGGGGTCGTCCCCGGTTTCCTTGGCGGCGGCATCGGTCACTAGGGCTGCGGGACGGGCCATGCGCGGGCGACTCCTCAAGCGAGGCCCGCGGGCTTACTGGCCTGTCCCGGCCCGGTCAAGGCAAGGCGAGGGCCCTGCCCTCGACCCGCAAAGGGCCGGGAGGCCCTTTGATCCCATTACTTTAGCGCTCTACGCAGAGAGCCACGCCCATGCCGCCGCCTATGCACAAGGTGGCCAGGCCTTTCTTGGCATCGCGGCGCTGCATCTCGTGCAGCAGGGTGACCAGCACACGCGCGCCGGAGGCGCCGATCGGGTGGCCAATGGCGATGGCGCCGCCGTTCACGTTCACCTTGCCGGTGTCCCAGCCCAGCTCCTTGTTCACCGCGCAGGCCTGCGCCGCGAACGCCTCGTTGGCCTCGACGAGGTCGAGGTCGGCAGCCTTCCAGCCGGCGCGACCCAGCGCCTTGCGGGTGGCCGGGATCGGCCCGGTGCCCATCACCGCCGGATCGACGCCGACGGTGGCGAAGGCGGCGATGCGGGCCAGCGGGGTGAGACCGCGCCTGGACGCCTCGGCCGCCGACATCACCACCACCACCGCGGCGCCGTCGTTGATGCCGCTGGAGTTGGCGGCGGTGACCGTGCCGTCCTTGGCGAAGGCGGGACGCAGCTTGGCCATCGACTCGGCACTCACGTCGTGGCGGAGGTATTCGTCGGCATCCACCACCACGTCGCCCTTGCGGCCCTTCACCGTCACCGGCGCGATCTCATCGGCGAATTTCCCGGCCTTCTGCGCGGCCGAGGCCTTCTGCTGGCTGGCGAGGGCAAAAGCGTCCTGCTGCTCGCGGGTGATCTGGAAGTCGCGGGCCACGTTCTCGGCGGTGTTACCCATGTGATAGCCGTTGAAGATGTCCCACAGCCCGTCCTTGATCATGGTGTCGACGAAGGCGAGGTCGCCCATCTTCTGCCCGGCGCGCAGGTAGGCGGCGTGCGGCGACAGGCTCATGTTTTCCTGCCCGCCGGCCACCACGATGGCGCTCTCGCCGGTGCGCACCTGCTGGGCGGCCAGCGCCACCGCGCGCAGGCCCGAGCCGCACACCTGATTGATGCCGAAGGCGGTCTTGTCGTCCGGGATGCCGGCCAGCCGGGCGGCCTGGCGCGCCGGGTTCTGGCCCTGCGCGGCGGCCAGCACCTGGCCGAGGATGACCTCGTCCACATCGCCCGGTTGCAGCCCGGCGCGGGCGAGGGCGGCCTGGATGACAGTGCTGCCCAGCAGGTGCGCCGGCACGGTGGCGAAGGCGCCATTGAAGCTTCCGACCGCGGTACGGGCGGCGGCGACGATGACGATGTCGTCCATGATCGGTGTTCTCCCTGCGGATTTGGTCCCGCTTGCCCGTGCGCCGGCAATGGGCGCCGGCCCCACTCGCTTGAACATGGCACGCGCCGGCGCCGGTGTCATGGCGACCGGCTGAACTGTGAACGGGCCGGGCGACCGCCGCGGCGCTTCCGCCGGGCGCGCGGCACGCCGGTCGGCAGCCCGCCGGCCCAGGCCAGCAGCGGCCGCCACAGGGCCTGCTCGGCCCCGGACCCGGCCGCCATGCCGATATGGCCGGCGGTGGGCTCGTGCAGCACCGCGCCGCGGATCAGCGCCGCCAGCGGGCGCGCGCTCTCGGGCGGCACGATGCGGTCGCGCCCCGGCACCGCGACGAAGCAGGGCAGGTCGAGCGCGGCGGGGCAAACCGGCAGCCCGGCCACCAGCCAGTTGCCGCGCGCCGGCGTATTGGCGCCGTACCAGCCGGCGAGGCACTCGCGCGCCACCGGGGCGGCCAACGGCACGCCGTCGTTCAGCCAGTCCTCCAGCGCCACGAACATGCGGGCGCGGTCGCTCGCCTGGTCCAGGCGGGCGAAGGCGCGGTACTTCGCCGCCACTGCGAACGGGTCGAGCATGGCGAACAGCACCTGCAGCAGGTCGACCGGCAGGGTGCCGGCGAAGCCCATCGCCGGCTCCAGCAGCGGCGCCAGGGCGCCCAGCGCCGCCGCACGGTCCGGGTCGGCGGCATAAAAGTCCCACGGGGTGGCAAGCAGCGCCAGGGCGGCCACTAGGTCCGGCCGGCGCTGCGCCGCCGCCACCGTCAGCAGCCCGCCCATGCAGTAGCCGGCCAGCACCACCGGCCCGCCCGCCGCCACCAGGGCGCGCTCGAGCCGCCCGGCGATGTAGTCGGTCAGGGTGAACCGCCGCTCCGCCTCGCCCGGCCAGCCCCAGTCCAGCAGCAGCACGCGCAGCCCGTTGGCGGCCAGGAAACGCGCCATCGAGCGGCCGGGCGCCAGGTCGAGCACGCTGGCGCGGTTGACCAGGCTCGGCACCAGCAGCAGCGTCGGCCCGGCGCCGCCGAAATCCAGCAGCCGGCTGCCGCCCTCGCTCCACAGCGCCGGCGGATCGGCCAGTTCGCGCCGCCAGGGGTGGCGGCGATAGGCGGCGATGCCGGCGATCAGCTCGCGGTCCTGGCGCATCGCCTCCATCAACACGGCGCGAGGGAACGCCCCGGGCTCGCCGGCGGCGGCGCGGCCGACCGCCGCGGCGATCGCCTGCGCCTGCTCAGCGGCGGTCTCGCTCCAGTTCGGCCAGTCGCCGTTCAAGTTCCGCGATGCGCTCACGGAGCCGGCCGACTTCAGCATCGCCAGCGTCAGGTGCAGCAGCAGGGGCCGCGGGCCGCGCCGCGCCATTGGGCCGGGCGCGGCGGCGGGGTCCTGGCTCATCGGGCAGCCCCCTGGGCAGGCCGGCCAGCATGGCGCCCAGGCCGCCCGCCCACAGCGCCAGCAACGTGCGCCAGGCTTCCTGTGCCTCGCGGTCGGTGGCCAGGGCCGCCAGTTCGCTCTGCCACAGGGTGATCCAGTCGTGGGCGAGGTCGTGCAGGTCCGCCTCCGCCGGGTCCGGTGGCGGCGGCTGGCATCGATCGCTCTGCGTCATGCGTCATCCATCCTCCCGCGACTGCCCGCAAACGGCCGGCACGCATCATAGCGGGACCACACCGTTTTTGGATGTTGCGGCGCGGCATGCTAACGTTCTGTGGTTATGAACCCAGGCCCGACCATCGGCCAGTGCCCCGGGGACAGCGATGGCGGAACCAGCGGAAAAGAGTGGCGGCGCGGCAGCTTCCGAGAAGCCGCCGGTGGTGGTGAAGAAGTATGCCAACCGGCGCCTGTACAACACCGAGAGTTCCACTTACATCACACTCGACAGCCTGGCCGCGATGGTGCGCCAGGGCCGCGATTTCGTCGTTTACGACGCCAAGAGCGGCGATGACATTACCCGCAGCGTGCTGACCCAGATCATCGTCGAGGAGGAGAGCAAGGGCCGCAACCTGTTGCCCACCGGGTTCCTGCGCCAGCTCATCGGCTTCTATGGCGACTCCATGCAGGCCGTGGTGCCGCGCTACCTGGAACAGGCGCTGAGCACCTTCTCCCACCAGCAGGAGCAGATCCGCTCGACCGTGAAGCAGACCATGGGCAACTTCTTCCCGTTCGGCATGGAGGAGGTGAGCCGGCAGAACATGGCGATGATGGAGCGCGCCATGAACCTGTTCTCGCCGTTCTACAAACCCGCCGACGGCTCCGAGCCGCGCCCGGCAGCCAATGTGCACGAGCAACTGGCCGCGCTGCGCGACGAGGTGGACAGCCTGCGCCGCCAGTTGGCCGAGGCGCAGGCCGCCGCCGCCAAGACGACCGGCACATAGACCGGGGCCAGCGGGGGGCCCTACAAGCAACCAGACCGGTTACAACAGGAACCTCAATAAATACTTTCGTATACCCAACGTTGAACGGCCGGCCTCGACCAAGAACTTCGAGGGATGAAACTAAATAGTAGCATTCGCGCGAGGAGAGAACTTTTAATCCCACTTATGGGCTGGCCTGTGGCATTTGCTTGGCCTGTAGGAGGGATCTCGAGCATGCCAGATACCAGCGACCACTTCGGCGCGTCCGGGCTGGAACCGGCTCGGCCGGCTGTTGCCAAGTCCGCGCCTGCCAGTACCCCGGCGGTCGACGATCCCCGACCCAGTCCGCGCGCCAATGCCGCCGACCACCATGTCGGCGCGCGCATTCGCGAGCGGCGCGTCATGCTGGGGCTGTCGCAGCAGCAGCTCGCGCAGATGATCGGCGTCACCTACCAGCAGGCGCACAAATACGAGCGTGGCCTGAACCGTATCTCGGCCGGGCGCCTGTACGAGATTGCCCAGGTACTGCGGGTGCCGGTGTCTTGGTTCTTCGACGGGCTGTCGGCCAGCGACCATCCGGCGGAAATGAGCCCGCGACAGCGGATGTGTCTCGAACTCGCCCGCAATTTCGCGGCGATCGACAACGAGAAGCATCAGGAAGCGCTCAGCCAGATGGCGCGGGCGCTGGCCTCGCAGGCGCAGGCCGAACGCCAGAGCTGACCCGGCCCGTTCGGGCTGCGCCGGCCATTATCGAGAGAGACCCTGCCGACGCCCGGATCGTCCGCCTTCGCCTTCGTGGTCATGCTGACCGCGCAGTCCTCAGGACTGCGCGGTTCGTTTTATGCAGAAGCTGGTGGCTTACCTGGTTCATGGCGGGACGCCGCACGGACTGTCCTGGGGAGAAGGCAACGGGTCGGGTCCGGCCAACCGGAAATAGCAAGCGCAGGATCACCGCACGCGTCGATGAGGCTTTGCCATCGTGCCCGCCGCCGCCCTAATCTCCGCCCCGACGACACCCCGGGAGGCACGAATATGCACGACCATTGCCGTATCGATCGGCGCACAGCCCTCACCCTTGGCGCCGCCGCGGCGCTCGTCGGCACGCGCCCGGCATGGGCCCAGCAGAAGACGGTACTGAAATACGGCAACGACCACCCGACCGGCTACCCGACCGTCGCCTCCGTCGAAATGATGGGCAAGAAACTCGAAGCGGCCACCAACGGCCGCCTGAGCGTGCAGGCGTTTCCCTCCGGGCAGCTCGGCGGGCCGAAGGAGTCGATCGAGCAGCTGCAGATCGGCGCGTTGCAAATGTACGCGGCCGGCGTCGGCTGGATGGGCTCCGTCGTCAACGACGTGAACGTCTTCAACCTGCCGTTCCTGTTCCGCAACACCACGCACATGCAGAAGGTCATCGACGGTGCGATCGGCAAGGAAATCCTCGACAAGATCAGCGACCATCCCACCGCCAACCTGGTCGGCCTGTGCTGGCTCGATGCCGGCGCCCGCAGCTTCTACGACACCAAGAAGCCGATCCACACCGTCGCCGACCTGAAGGCGCTGAAGTTCCGCGTGCAGGGCAATCCGATGTTCATCGAGATGATGACCGCGCTCGGCAGCAACGGCGTTCCGATGGGCTACGACCAGGTGTTCGCAGCCCTGCAGACCGGCGTGGTGGACGGCGCGGAAAACAACGCCCCCAGCTACGTGTTCGACAATCATTACCAGGCGGCGAAATACTACACCCTCACCGAACACCTGATCATCCCCGACGTGCTGGTGGCCTCGCGCAAGAGCTTCAACAACCTCTCCAAGGACGACCAGGCGCTGCTGGTGAAGTCCTCGCGCGACGTGCAGATGGACAACCGCCGGCTTTGGAACGAGTACGAAAAGGCCGCGATGGACAAGGCCCGGGCCGCCGGCGTGCAGATCATCGACGTGACGGAGGCCGACAAGAAGGCCTTCCAGGACGCGGTGAAGCCGGTGTGGGACAAGTACGGCGCGCAGTTCGCCGAGCTGATCAAGCGCATCCAGGCAGTTACCTGACCCCTGTCGGACCTGCGGCGGCGGGGTAGCCCCGCCGCCGGCGACCGAAGGCGCGCCAATGCTTGCGCGTGAGGGTGACGGCTCGTCATGTTTCGCCCGCAACACCCGCCGCTACACCAGCGAGATCGGCATCATCATCGGGCCGCAGCAGGACATTCCCGCGCCGGACGTCAACACCGACGCCCGCATCATGGCCTGGATGATGGACACCTACTCGATGAACACCGGCGCCACGGCAACGGGGGTGGTCACCGGCAAGCCGATCCACCTGGGCGGCTCGCCCGGGCGCGTGCAGGCCACCGGGCGCGGCGTGTTCGTCACCGGCCGCGAGGCGATGCGACGGCTGAACATGCCGGTCGAGGGCGCGCGGGTCGCCATTCAGGGATTCGGCAACGTGGGAGTGACGGCAGCCGAACTGTTCGCCGGCGCCGGCGCCAAAGTGGTCGCGGTGCAGGACAGCACCGGCTCCGTGTGGAACGCCCGCGGCCTGAACGTCGACCGGCTGACCGCGCATAAGCGCGAGCGGGGCACGTGGCCGGCTTGCCCGATGCCGAACTGCTCGATGGCGAGGCGTTCTGGGATGTCGGCTGCGACGTGCTCATCCCCTCGGCGCGCGGGGCGCTACCGGCCGACCTGCGCGATCCGCGCGCCGACGTTGATGTTCTGCGACTCCAGCCCCGGCTTCTGGCCGTGCAGGTCGAACTCGAGTTTGACCTGCGGCCCGAAGATCAGGCAGTGCGTCGAGCCGCCGAAGTGGAACATGCCAAGCTGCTCGCCCTTTTTGACGTGTTGCCCGGCCCGCACGGTGGTCTCGCAGGTCGAGACCTCGGCCATGCCGACCGCCAGGAAGCACATCAGCCCGATCGCCGGATTGTCGGCCTGGATGAAGATCGCGGCGCGGGTCGCGACATCGGTGATGTAGCTTTGCGATTCGTTCGGTCCGGCAGGGTCGTACCCCATCGCCGAGGCTTCCGAATAGTACGAGCCGTCGATCACGTAGGACTTCACGATCGTCCCGCTCACCGGGCTGCGCCAGCGATGGTAGCTCAGCGCGCTCAGGAAGGCCTGGTAGAGCGTTCCGCCCACGAACCGCTCCGCGAGGTCGTCGCGGGCGAGCATGTGCATGAGGGAATACGGCTGGGACTTGATCCAGAACCGTTCCCGCCGCTGCAGGCCGTGCGCCACCCGATAGGGCGCCGATTCGCAGGCGTTGGCGATGACCGCATCATCGTCCGGGGAAGCGATCGGGCGCTGGCCGGGGCGGAATTCCCGGGTGAAAAAATCGTCCCACGAGGTGAACCCGTGCGCGGGCTTGCCTGGGTCGCAGATGAATTCGCGGTCGAAACCCGGCATCGCCTTCCTGGCGTCGCTGCCGAACCATCCCTTGTGCGGGTCCGTCCCCAGCACGGAACAGGAGGCCGGCGAGCGCAGAAAGGCGGCCCATTCGTTGAGGACCTTCTTGAGCTGCGCGTTCACCTTGTCGTTCAGGAAAGCCACGAACCCGCTGCGCGTTCCCATCGGCCAGTCCAGGATCGCATTGATCGGAAAGCCCACCAGCCCGGTGGTGTTGTAGTCGGGCGCCGTGGTCATCACGGCGTTGATGAGCTGCAGCATGTGCAGGTAGTCCTTCACCTGCGGCTCGCCCGTGGGGGTCTTGTTGAACGTCGGCCGCTTCGGCAGCTCGTCGAACATCTGGCTGAACAGCATGAAGATCTCGGGGTCGCCCTCGATCAGCTCCTGGAACTCGAGAATGACCGGGTGCAACGGCGCCGGCGTCGCCGCGACGGTGCGGATATACCGACGCATCCAGCCATTCAGGAAGGCCTGGTCCGAAGGCAGCCATTGCCCGACCCGGTACGGCGCCGCCGCCAGGGCCGCCCGCGCATTGCCGCCCGGGGCAGCCTCCGCCACACCCGCAAACGGCAACAGCGCGGCCGTGCCGAGGAAGCCCCTGCGCGACGTTGAATGCTGAATCATGCTGCCTCCCTGTGGGTTTTTCGGGCCCGCCGCGGCATGGTCGGCTAGTCGTCGCCGCCCGCCTGCTGCGCGCGGAAGGGCGAGGCCGGATAGACGCCGAGGATACGGGTCTCGCGGGAAAAGAACGACAACTCCTCCAGCGCCCGGCGCAGCGGCGGCTGCTCCGGATGGCCCTCGACGTCGCACAGGAACTGCGTCGCGGTGAACTGGCCGGCGAGCATGTAGCTCTCCAGCTTGGTCATGTTGACGCCGTTGGTGGCGAAGCC
>CAIMEK010000007.1 GCA_903839965.1 uncultured Acetobacteraceae bacterium
ACCAGCGCCGGCGACGGCTCGCACCACGGCAACCCGAACATGGGCATCTCGCGGCTGTCCGACCGCAGCAACCTCATCGCGCTCATCCCCGACCATCCGCTGTTCACCGTCTGGCGCGACTACGTGGGCGCCTTCCTGGCCTACAAGCAGGGGTCGTTCATGGCGCCGGAGGGCGGCTGGTTCGAATACGGCGCCAGCTATCACATGCACGGCTACGGCAAGATCGAGCGCGGCATCATGGGCATCCTGAGCAGCGGGGCGCCGCAAGCTGACCGCATCTGGGCCTATCACCGCGCCGACTACGACTATTTCCTCAACCTGCTTTCGCCGTTCGACAGCCGCTACGGCTCGCGCACCATTCCCGGCGCCGCCAATGCGCCGACCGGGCAGTCGCCGCACTACCTGCAGGCGATGGGCACGGTGGCCGACCGCGATCCCGACTTCGCCGCCAACCTGCGCTGGGCGTGGGAGCAGAACGGCAAAATGACCGGCAATGGCGCCGACGCCGTCACCCTGCCGGCAATGATCCGCCCGTCTATCGCGGCGAAAGAGCCGGTGCTGACCAGCCGCATCTTCCCCGGCTACGGCGTCATCTTCCGCGCGCACCAGGGGCCGGACGAGACCTGTCTCTACCTGCGCAGCGGCTATCTGTGGAGCCACTGGAATATGGACCAGGGCAACGTGATGCTCTATTCCAAGGGGGCGGTGCTGCTGCCGCCGCAGCCCTACCAGTATGGCGGGCCGACGGACAACGCCTTTCCCGACAAGAATTTCCTGCACTTCGGCGCGCCGGCCAACGACTTCATCCACGACTGGGGCGACAGCAACGTGCTCGACACACACTTCGGCCCCAGCGTGGACTATGCCTGGGCCTCCAGCGGCTATCCCGACTGGTACCTTCACCCCGGCAGCAAGCCCGGCTTCGGCAATCCGCGCCCGCTGGCCGCGGGCCTGGGCGGGCAGGAAGGCGCCTTCACCTGGGACCGCCAGGTGATCTTCCTGAAAGGCGCGACCGGGACCAGTCCGAACTACTTCGTCATCCGCGACAGCATGCACGGCGCCGGCAAACTGCCGAGTTGGTTCAACCTGAGCCTGCTCGGGCGCAAGGGCAATCTGGCCATCGACGGCGGGCACGTCGCGCTGGATACCGAATGGCCGACGAAGCTCGACCTGTATTTCACCGACCGCGCGAAGCCGGCCTTCGAGCTGGCGGAGGACAACCTGCCGACGCAGTTCGGCGCTTACAACAAGCCGCTCACCTCGCGCGACTGGATCAATGGCAAGGAGCAGCACGTATCGCTGCGCCTGCCCAGCGCGCCGGGGCAGGAGGTGGCATGGGTGCTCTATCCGCGCGGCGCGAACGAGCAAGCGCCGGTCATCACCCCGCTGGCGCCGGGCGTGACGAAGATCGTCACCGCCGAGAGCATCGACTACGTCTTCCTCTCCGCCGTGCCGTTTGCCTACACGGGCAACGGCGTGGAGTTCAGCGGCCTCGCCGGCGCGGTGCGCGTGGGCAAGGACGGCAAGGCGATGCTGGTGCTGTCATCCGGGCCCGGCAAGGTCGGCTACAAAGGCCATGTCATCAGCAGCGAAACGCCGTTCGAGCAGCAAGTCAAAATGGGCAAAAAGACGGAAACGCTGCCCGCGCCGAAGTGGACGGTCAAGGCGCCCGTCGTGCTGGCGACTACTGGGTCGGTGCATCGCGATGTATGGAAAGCGACCGTCGGCGACATCACGCAATACGCGGTGGATGCGCCGGCTGCCCTCCAGACTGACGACGGCGAGGT
The DNA here is from genome assembly GCA_903839965.1 of uncultured Acetobacteraceae bacterium. GTDB lineage: Bacteria > Pseudomonadota > Alphaproteobacteria > Acetobacterales > Acetobacteraceae > Rhodovastum. The sequence continues at coordinate 1,788 of CAIMEK010000007.1, forward strand.
CCGGCTCTACGCCCGCAAGGCAACGGTGGACATCGGCAAGGGGAGCGTCCGCTTCTTTGTGCCGGAGCGCGCCTACGTGCAGCTCTCGGTGGGCAACGTCGGCGTGCGCGGGGTGGGGCCGTTCGACCTCACCTTCACGCCGGACGGCATCACCGGCACGGTGGACGGCGACATCCGCACGCTGGTCACCACCTGGCCGGACCGGATCACCCGCCCCGGCTACGCCATAGACGGCGTGCGCTACTACGCCGGCTTCGCCGACGAGCACTCCATCTACAAAGGCGCCAAAGCGCCACAATTCGCCATCGCCCTCGGCCTCTCCGCCGGCCCGCACACCATCAAACTCGGCGAATGGCAATGGCCCGCAATGCCGGCCGTGCCGCCGCGGGCGGAGGTGGCGGTTCAATAGATGGCCTCCGACGCGAAGGCGCGGGTCACCGACAGGTCGCCGTCCGCCCGTTGTAGGGAACGCCTCGTAGATCCAGAGCGCAGTCGAAGGGGTCCCTGGCGTTCCTGCTACCAGATGTCCGTCGGTAGTCGCCAACACGCATCCGGCCAACGCCCGGCCTTCCGGTATCCAGTTGTCGCCGTCACCGGGTGCCGTTCTCCGGTCACCGACGGATCGCCACCACCAGGAACGCCAGGGACGGCGTTCCCTACAGTTACCCTCGCACCGTTCCCAGTTTACTTCCCTGTCGCCAATATCGTCAGCATCCGGCATAGGATGGGGGGCCAGCCTGGGCTGTCGTAGAAGGCGGTTTGGCCGGCGGGCGGTTCGCCGAGGGGGGTGGCGAGGAGGGCGAGGGTGCGGCCGGCGCCGGCGGCGCCGTAGATGGCGCACGGTTCGTTGCCGGCTTTGAGCCAGACCTGGGTGTTGGGGCGGGCGGGCACTTTGTTGAGCCAGGAGACCACGCCCGGCGCGGCGCCGGCGTCGAGGTTGGGCGCGCCGGGCGCCACCGCCAGCTTCGCGTCGCCGGGCAGGCGCGTCAGGTCGAAGG
>CAIMEK010000008.1 GCA_903839965.1 uncultured Acetobacteraceae bacterium
AGCGCCACCAGCATGTCGATCGAGCGGTCCAGCAGAATGCCGACGCGCTGGCCGGGCTGCGGCAGCAGCGCACGCAGGTAATGCGCGAGCTGGTTGGCCCGGCGATCGAGCGCGCCGTAGGTGATGCGGTCGTCCTTGAACGCCGCGGCGATGGCATCCGGCCGCAGCGCAGCCTGCGCGGCCACCAGGTCGTGCACGCCGCGGTCGAGGTCGCGTGCCACCGCGGTGCGGTTCAGCGTGTGCACGAGCCGATCCAGTTCCGCGTCCTTCAGGATCGGCAGCGCGTCCACGCTAACGTCGGCATTGCGCGCGATGGCGCCCAGCATGGCGCGCCAATGGTCGATCCAGCGCGCGATGGTGGTCTCGTCGAACAGGTCGGTGCTGTAGTCGCAGTCGATGCGCAGCCCGGCCTCGGACTCGATGACGTTGAGGAAGATGTCGAAGTTGGCGAAGCGCTTCGGGTTGGGCGCGATCGTCACGTTCAGCCCCGGGAATGCCGCCGCCTCGCCCAGCTTCTCAAGATTGAACTGCAGTTGCGTCAACGGCAGCCGGCTCAGTTCGCGCGGCAGGTCGAGCTTGCGCACCAGCGTGCCGAGCGTCATGCCCTGGTGCTCGTAGGCGTCCATCACCTTCTGTTTCAGTTCGGTCACGAACTGCGCGAAACTGGTGTCGGGCTGCCAGGTGCCGCGCAGCGGCAGCAGATTGACGCAATGGCCAACCAGGATGCTGTCCTCCACCAGCGACTGCCCGGCCGAGGGAATGGCGACCACCACGTCGCGCTGCCCGGCCAGCCGGCCGACCAGGGCCTGGAAGGCGCCCAGCAGGGTGACGAACAGCGTGCAGCCACGTTTCGCCCCCGCCTTCTTCACCGCCCGATACAGGTCGGCGTCGATGCAGTCGCGATAGGTGGCGCCGCGGAAGCTCTTGCGATTCGGCCGCTTGCGGTCCGCGGGCAGTTCAAGCGTGGGCACCGGCGCGGCGAACTCCGCCTGCCAGTAGCGCTCGGCCTCCTCGGTCACCGGGTCCTGGTGCGACTGCCGCTCGGCATACACGCTGTAGGGCAACGGCGCCGGCAGGCGCGCGGTGCGTCCGTCGCGATGCGCCGCATAGCAGGCGGCCAGTTCCTCGGCGACGACGTTCATCGACCAGCCGTCGCAGACGATGTGGTGCGCGGTGAACACCAGCACATGCACGTCCGCCGCCAGCCGCACGAGATGGCTGCGCACCGGCGGGCCGTCGACCAGGTTGAACGGCATCTCGGCGTCGCGCAGCAGCAGGTCGCGCAGTGCCTTGTCGGATTCCTCGGCCGCCAGGGCCGAGAAATCGTGACGATGCCACTCCAGTTCCGGATTGGCCTCGATCAGCATGCGTTCGCCGTCCGGACGGAAACGCGCGCGCAGGGCATCGTGGCGCATCACCACGTCGGCCAGCGCCGCCTGCAGCGCGGCCTCGTCCAGCACGCCTTCCAGCCGGACGGAAATGCTTTCGTTGAAGCTGCACGAAGCCTCGTCGCCAAGCTGGGCGGCCAGCCACACTTCCGTCTGCGGCTCGGTCAGCGGCGCTTCCGCCAGCGAGGCGAGCGGTCGCGCCGCCGCAACCGGCGTCTCCTTCTGCGTCAGCACGCCGGCCTGCATCATCTCGTCGAGGCTGTCGCGGAAGGCTTCAACGACCCGCGCGATTTCGGCCTCGCCGTGCTCGGTGGTAAGGAAGCACGGGAAGCCTTCCTGCACATGAATGCCGCGCAGGCGCAGGTGGTAGTAGAGCAGGCTGCCCAGCCGGTCCTCGCCGCCGAAGGCGAAGTAGAACCAGCTGCCGTACGTCTCCGCGCGGGTATGCAGGCCGCGCGCGGCAAATTCCTCGTTCAGAACTGCCGCCAGGTCGGCGGTGCGCGCGGTCAGGCGCTCCTGCAACGCCGGCCCCTGCTCCTTGAGGTGCAGCAGCACCGCCTTCAGCGCCGCCAGCACGAGCGGGTGGCGCACGAAGGTGCCGGCGAAGAACGTCGGTGCCACCTCCGGAATCGAGTCGTCGCCATAGCTCCACATGCCGCCGTCGAGCGCGTCCATGAAGCGTGCGCAACCGGCCAGCACGCCCACCGGCATGCCGCCGCCCACCACCTTGCCGTAGGTGGCCATGTCGGCACGGATATCGAACACGTGCTGCATGCCGCCCGGATGCACGCGGAAGCCGGTGACCACTTCGTCGAACACCAGCGCGCTGCCGGAAGCTTCGGTGATCTTGCGCAGTTCGGCGAGGAATTCGCGCGGCCGCAGCCCCGGGTGGCGGCTCTGCACCGTCTCGCAGATCACCGCGGCCAGGTCGCCGGCGTTGGCGCGCACCCACTCCAGGCTTTCGGCATCGTCATAGGGCAGCACAACCATGTTCTGCACCGACTCGGCCGGAATGCCGGGCGCCACCGGCAGGGCGCGCGGCGGCACGCCGCGGCGCACGCCCTTGATGAGCACCTCGTCGAACTGGCCGTGATAGGCGCCGCCGAACACCGCCACCTTCTGCCGCCCGGTGACGCAGCGCGCCACCCGCATGGCGGCCATCACCGCCTCCGAGCCGGTATTGCAGAACGTCGCCCGCTCATTGCCGGTCAGTTCGCAGAACAGCGCTGCGACTTCGCCGGAAATGTCGGACTGCGGCCCGATCGCGAAGCCTTCCTGCAGTTGTTTCGTTACCGCTTCAACCACGAAGTCCGGCGCGTGGCCGAAGAAGGTCTGGCCGTAGCCGTTCACCAGGTCGATGTATTCGTTGCCGTCGACGTCCCAGATGCGCGCGCCTTTCGAATGCCCGGAGGCGATCGGGTAGACCATCTCCTTCCACTCGGCGCGGAACCCGGCGGCGGCGCGCGGGTCGGCCAGCACCGCGCGGTACTGCTGCGTCAGCCGCTTCGAGCCCGCGGTCCTGGCGGTATAGCGGGCGGTCAGGTCGGCGATATGGGCGCGCTGTTCAGGCGACAGGTCGCTGCCCGCATTGGCCTGAGCGCCAGGCCGGTACAGCGAGAAACGCGACGGCGCCGCATCGGCGGCATCCACCGGCTTGGCCACGGCCACCGGAGCCGGCGGCGGTGCAACGGGCGCCGGCGCTGCGGCGACAACCACGGCCGCCGGTGCGGCAACGCCGCCGCGCAACGCCGCAAGCTGGTCCGCCATCAGCCGGCGCATCGCTTCCAACTGCACCTGCACGACGGATTCCAGCGTGCCCGCGGTGGCTGCCGGCAGCGCCATCGGCGCGTTCATCGCCATCGGCGCCGCTGCCACCGCCGCGGCGGCAACAGGTGCCGCCGCCACCGGGGCGGGCGCCGCTTCGATGGGCATTGTCTCCGCAACATGCGCGGCCAGCGCCGACAGGCTCGGCAGGTCGCCGAGCAACTGACGGAACGTGATCTTCAGCCCGAAGCGCTGCTGGATCTGTTGCGCGGCCTGGCCGAGCAGCAGGGAATCGAAGCCGAGCTCCAGGAAGCTCGCCTCCTCCGGCGCGGCGGAAATATCCTCGCCGGACAAGCCTTCGAACAGGACAACCAACGCGGCGCGCGCTTTCGCCAGGCGCGCATCCTCGGTGGCGGGGGGCACGGCTCGGCTCGTCATCACGGTGTCCATTCCTGGGATTTGCCTTTCAGCAACAGCGGCAACGAAAAGTTCCCCACCCCCGGCCGAACTGGCCGGCAAGGTGGCGGCGGAAACACGCGCCGGCGCGTCGATCCAGTGGCGCTGGCGATCGAACGGATAACTGGGCAGGCCGACCCGCTGCGGCGTGGCCGGCGCATGGTGCGTGGCCCAGTCGGGCGTCAGCCCGGCCATCCACAACCGCCCCAGCGCCTCGCCCATGCAGGCGTGATCGGTGGCCTCGAGCGAAGCATCCGGCAACGACGACAGCACCAGCCGCTCCGGCCCCGCCGGCAGCACCTGCAACGCCAGCGTGGTCAGCGCCTTGCCAGGCCCAACCTCGATGAGTACCGGCGCGCCGCCTTCGGCAACCGTGGCGAGCGCATCGGCAAACCGTACCGTCGCGCGGCAATGCTTCGCCCAGTAATCGACCGACGTCGCTTCTTCGTCGGTGATCCAGCGGCCCGTGACCGTCGACACGTACGGCAGTTTCGGCGCCTGCAAACGGATGTTGGCCAGTTGCTCCGCCAGGGCCGCTACCGCCGGGTCCATCATGCGCGAGTGGAACGCATGCGATGTATGCAGCCGCCGCGCCATCACGCCCTGGCGATCGAGGTCCGCCTGCAACGCCTGCAGCGCCGGCTCCGGTCCCGCGACCACGCACAGCGACGGGCCGTTCACCGCCGCGAGGTCAAGCTCCTCGCCGAGCAGCCCCAGCACCTGCTGCTCGGGCAGCCGCACCGCCAGCATGCCGCCGCGCGGCAACGCCTGCATCAGCCGCCCGCGCGCCGCGATCAGCGCCAGCGCATCCTCCAGCCGCAGCACGCCAGCCAGCGTGGCGGCGACGAACTCGCCGATCGAATGGCCCAGCATGGCGGCGGGGCGCACGCCCTGCGCCATCCACATCCGCGCCAGCGCGTACTCGGTCACGAAAATCGCCGGCTGCGCCATGATGGTTGCCAGCAGCGGGCTCTCCGCACCCTCCGCCACTTCGCCGTAAAGCAGATCGCGGATGTCCAGGCCGATCAGCGGCCGCAGGATTTCCGCGCAGGCGTCCACCTCGCGACGGAAGCAGGGCTCGTGCGCATAGAGGTCGCGGCCCATGCCGGGGTATTGGGCGCCCTGGCCGGGGAACATGAACGCCACCGCCGGCGCGGCCTTCGCCTCGGCCGCCGGCACGCGCGCCGCCGCCAGCCGCTCCGCCGCGTCGGCCGCATCGGCCGCCACCACGACGCAGCGATGCGCGAATTCCCTTCTCCCGGTCTGCAAAGTCCACGCCACGTCGGCCAGCGGCAACTCGGGGTGAGCACGCAGATGTGCGGCCAGCCGCAGGCGGGCCTGCTCCAGCTCCGCCGCCCCGCGCGCCGACAACGCCAACACCTGCCGCGGCCGCGAGTCTGCCGGGCGCGGCAGCACCGGCGGCTCTTCCAGCACCACGTGCACGTTGGTGCCACCGACCCCGAGCGCCGAGACGCCGGCGATGCGCCGCCGCCCCGTCTCCGGCCAGGCGATCGCTTCGCTGTTGACGTAGAACGGGCTGGCGGAAAAATCGATGCGCGGATTGGGTGCGCGGTAATGCACCGTCGGCGGAATGGTGCCGTGCTGCACCACCAGCGCCGCCTTGACCAGGCCGGTCACGCCGGCCGCGCAATCCAGGTGCCCGACATTGCTTTTTGCCGAGCCCAGCGCGCAGAAATGCCGGTCCGCGGTTTCGGCGAATACCTGCGCCAGTGCCGTCACTTCGATCGGATCGCCCAGCGGGGTCGCCGTGCCGTGGCATTCGATGAAGCCGATCTCGCGCGGCTGCACGCCGGCCACCGCCTGCGCCGCCGCCACCACCGCCGCCTGGCCGTCCACGCTTGGCGCCGTGAAGCCGACCTTGGCGGCGCCGTCGTTGTTCACCGCATGGCCGCGGATGACGGCGTAGATGCGATCGCCCGCCGCCACCGCATCCTCGACCCGCCGCAGCACCACCACCGCCGCACCGCTGCCGAACACCGTGCCCGCGGCATCGGCGTCGAACGGCCGGCAGCGCCCGTCCTGCGAGGACATGCCACCTTCCTGCGAGATGTAGCCACGCTTTTGCGGAAACGTGATCGACACGCCGCCGGCCAGCGCCATGTCGCTCTCGAACATCAGCAGGCTCTTGCAGGCTTGCGCCACCGCCAGCAGCGAGGTGGAGCAGGCCGACTGCACCGTCATCGCCGGACCGCGCAGGTTCAGCTTGTAGGCAACGCGCGTCGCCAGCGCGTCGGGCAGCGCGCCCAGCAGCATCGGGTATTCGGTCACCTGGTAGCCGCTGGTGAAGCGCTCGACCACCGAGCGGTCGGCCATCACATTGTTGAGCAGGTAGGTCGGCATGGAACTGCCGGCGAACACGCCGATCGCGCCGTCGAAACGCGCCGGGTCGCAACCCGCATCCTCCAGTGCCTGCCAGCAGATTTCCAGGAACACGCGATGCTGCGGGTCGGTCAGCGCGGCTTCGCGCGCCTGCATGCCGAAGAACCCGGCGTCGAACTTGTCGGCGTCGGGCAAAATCGACCGCGCCCGCACGTAGTCGGGTGAATTGCGCACTTCGGGGGAGAAAGTGTCCTCCACTTCGTCGGGCCCGAAATGGGTGATCGAGTCCACGCCCTCGCAAAGGTTGCGCCAGAACTGGGCAACGTCGGCCGCGCCTGGCAGGCAGGCCGCCATGCCGACGATGGCAATGCCACCCGGAGCGATACCGGCTGGAGAGCTCGGGTCGGACTGGCTCGACTGGAAGGTCACGTGGATCTCCTTGAACGGGAGTCGCGCAGTCGTCGCAGCGCCTCGGCCTGCCGCGCGGCATGGCCTCGCGCGGCTTCCATGCCGCCGCCTCCCGTGGCGTCGCCGAGATGGGCGGCGAGGCCGGCGATGGTTGGGAAGCGGAACAATGTCACGACATCGACGTTGCGGCCGAGCTGGCGCGTCAGCCCGGCGTGTACCGCCATCAGTTGCAGGCTGCTGCCGCCGCGGTCGAAGAAATTGTCGTTGAGGCCAACCGAATGTGTACCGAGAACGCCGCGCCACACCTCCAGCAGCAGCGCTTCGAGTCGCGAGCCCGGGGTCTCGTGCGCCAGCGGCGCGGCCGTCCGCGGCGCCGGCAGGCTGCGGCGGTCCACCTTGCCGTTCGGCGTCAGCGGCAGCGCATCCAGGCCGACCACCGCGGCGGGCAGCATCCAATCCGGCAACTTCACCGCCAGGGCCCGGCGCAGCGCCGCGGCATCCGCCGGCGGCGGCACCACATAGGCCACCAGCCGCTTGCCGGCGCCGTCGTCGCGCGCCACCACCACCGCATCGCGCACGCCGGGCTGGCTGCGCAGCGCGGCCTCGACCTCGCCGGTCTCGATACGCCGGCCGTTGATTTTCACCTGGCCGTCGATGCGGCCGATGAACTCGATCACGCCATCGGGCAGCCGGCGCACCAGGTCGCCGGTGAGATACAGCCGCGCGCCGGCCGGGCCGAACGGGCTCAGCACGAACTTTTCCGCCGTCAGTTCCGGGCGCCGCCAGTAGCCGAGCGCCAGCCCGTCGCCGCCGACGCAAAGTTGCCCCTCGGCGCCATCCGCCACCGGGTGCATCGCCGCGTCGAGCACATGGCACTGCGTGCGCGCGATCGGCAGGCCGATCGGAATGGAACGCCCGGCGGGAAATTCCGGTGGGATCGTGTAGCAGCAGGTGAAGGTGGTGTTCTCGGTCGGGCCATAGCCGTTGATCAGCCGCAGCCCGGGCAACGCGGCCAGCACGCGCCGGCAATGCTCGGGACTCAGCACGTCGCCCCCGGCCAGCAGCGTGCGCAGCGGCCGCAACGCCTCCAGGCGCTGGTCCACCATCAGGTGGAACAGCCCCGCCGTCATCCACATGGTGGTAATGCCGTAGCGGGCGATGGCTTGGCCGATCTCGTCGAGCGACGGTCGCGCGGAGTCAAGGAACGCCAGCCGCCCGCCGTTCAGCAGGCTACCCCAGATCTCCAGCGTGGCGGCGTCGAACGCCAGCGGCGCCAGTTGCAGGAACACGTCGTCCGCGCCGAGGGCGGCGAATTCGTTGTCGATCGCCAGCCGGATGATGCCGCGATGCGGCGTCAGCACGCCCTTCGGCCGCCCGGTCGAACCGGAGGTGTACATCATGTAGGCGACCGCATCGCCGTCGCCGCACTCGGCCAGCGGCGCCGCGCTCAGCGCCGCCGCGGCGGCGAAGGCATCGGCGGCGAGCACGCTCGCAGCGCCCCAGCCGGCAGCGCCGCAGCCCTGCAACAGCGCCGCATCGGCGAGCACCACGCCGGGCGCGCTGTCTTCGACGATCACGTCCAGCAGTTCGGGCGGATAGCCGGGATCGAGCGGCACGAACGCGGCGCCGGCCTTCAACACCGCCAGGAACGCCACCACCGCCTCCGGCGAGCGCGGCAGCAGGGTGGCGACGAAGCTGCCCGGCCCGATGCCCCGCCCCTGCAACCAGCGGGCGAGACGGTTGGCCTGCGCCTCAAGCGCGCCGTAGGTCACCTCCCCGTCGTGCGACACCAGGGCCACCGCGTCGGGCCTGAGCGCCGCCTGGCGGGCGAACCCCGCGTGTACAGTAGGCGGACGCGGCCAGTCACCGGCCGTGGATGTGCAGGCCGACGGCTGGGCGGGCGGGTACCGCAACGACACTTCGTTGGTCATCGTGCGCCGTGGCCGCTCTGGGAAAATCGCTGGGTGGCGATGGCCGGAATTGTCAGTCGCGTCCACCGGCGCACCGGCCGGCAGGCTTCCCTGTCGCGCATGCGGTATCCCCTTATGACGGCGAATCGGTTGAACCGGGCCCGCCGATTGCTACCTCTGCGAGAACTCGCGAGGGATTCTAGGAATCAGACGAAGAAATACCCACGCCCATTGCTGCACATGCGGTGTGCGGTTTTGGACACGCCTGATACAGCTTTTGTGACCTCCACACTTCGCTTCGAACGCCAGAGGTTTGCATTCACTTTCCATTTCGCCTTTTACGCGCAAATAAGCTCTTAACTGATCCGCAAGAGGGCTTTCGCTCCGGCGAAGTGAGGAATCGCCAACCCCACGCCTGAGGCGAATGAAGCATGGATTGCACGCGCTATGGGATGAAATGCCGTGTCACCCGTGAAATTCATGTCACATGCGGATTTTCCTGGCCAACGACAGCGTCGGGCGGTCGCGCGCAACCCATGTGAATCCTCGAAAAAGCGGTGCGATGATGAGATTATTGCGCTAGCATATATTTGCTCGCTCACGCGTCTGTGATGTTTTAACTTGACCTCACGCCGATTTGAACGCGAACATGGCCCCTGCAAATTCAACTACAGGGATCAAGATAGTGGCAACCGCATTGCGTGCGGCGTCGTTCACGAACTCGATCGGCGTTCAGATCCATATGGACCACACCGGTTCCGGTGTTCCCTATAGCTCCTTATCCACGGTTGAGGCAGCCCTCGCCTATTTGAACCCCGACGGCATCGGCACCGGCATTTCCACCGTGCGCGACGAGACCTGGGCGCCCGCCTCCGCGCTCACCGCGCTGGGCCAGCTCGGCTACAAGCTGGATATCTACACCTCGTACAACGCCGGCGGCAGCAACGCCGCGTCCAGCACCATCAATGCGCTCACGCCATTGGTCAACGCCGGCTACGTGCGCATGATCGAGGGCCCCCTGGAGGTCGACAACCAGGGCTGGGGCCTGGTCAACGGCAGCAGCTACACGGCGCTGAACGGCACCACCTACACGGGCTGGCAGGCCGCGGTCGAGTGGCAGAAGGACCTCTACACCACCTTCTCAAGCAAGGCCCAGATCGCGCTGTTCAGCTTGGCCAACCCCTCCGACGGCGCCGCCAACAGCGCCGCCGTGCAGGCCGCCTCGCAGCTCGGGCTCAGCCTGACCAGCATCGCCAATGTCGGCAACGTGCATTTCTACGAGCACAACGGCAACAACCCGGTAACCGAGATGCCGGGGGTGATCAGCCAGGAAACCGGCTACACCAGCGGCAAGGGCTTTGTGATCACCGAGACCGGGTTCGACGACGACAGCACCGGCAGCGCGGCATCCTGCTCCTATTACGGCAACAACTACACCAATGGCGTCTACACGCTTGACCTGACGCTCGACGCCTTCAAGGCCGGCTCGCAGCTCACCGACCTTTACGAGCTGTTCGACGAGAACATGAACTACGCCGCCCAGGGCATCGCCTTCGAAGACCATTGGGGCCTGTTCTACGCCGACGGCACGCCGAAGGACTCCGCGATCTACCTGCGCAACATGCTGACGGTGCTTGGCGACACCGGCGCCACCGCCGCCACCTTCACGCCTGGCTCGCTGAATTACACCGTGTCCGGCCTCGGCTCGAACGGCAGCTCCGTGCTGCTGGAAAAGAGCAACGGCGCCTACGACATCGCGGTCTGGGCGGACGCCAACATCGACGTCAACGGCAAGCAGACCACCGCGCCCACGCAGAACGTCACCGTCAACCTCGGCGCCACCTTCGCCACCGTCCTGGTGTTCGACCCGGTGAAGGGCAGCACGGCGGTGCAGACCCTGAGCAACGTCAGCTCGGTCACCCTCGCCATCACCGATCATCCGCTGATTATCGAGGTCGAACCCAGCGGCACCACCACCACCACCACCACCACCACCACCACCACCACCACGCCGCCCACCGCATCGCCGGACATGGCGACCATCACGTCGCCGACCGACCCGCCGCTCTATGACTCCGCCGGCAATGCGTTCACGTTGCTCGCCAGCGGCCAGTACGCCATCAACGGGATTGCCGAGGCAACCTCCTCCGGCGTCGTGGAACTGGAGGCGTACGGCGGCCAGATCTTCCAGTTGAACAGCGCCGGCCAATGGTGGACCGCGCCCTCCGGCAGTGGCGCCGGGGTGCTCACCACCGCGCCTGTCGCCCCCACCGGCACCCTCACGGTCACCGAGCCGGCCACCGCCGCGGTGGTCGCGGGCAAGGCGGTGGCGGTCAGCGGCGTGCTGCTCGCCGACACCGTGCTGTCCGCCGGCACGGCGATCACCCTGACCGTCTCGGATACCGCCGGCACGCTGAGCATGAAGAACGCCGCCGGCACCACCCTCTCCGGTTCGGGCACCAAGAGCATCACCGTCACCGACACGCTGGCCAACCTCAACACCGACCTGGCCACCCTGACCTACACCGCCGGCACGTCCGCGGGCACGGACACGCTTTCCGTCGCCGCCAGCTCCGGCACCGTCACCGGCTCCGGCAAGACCACCGTCTCCGTCTCGGCCGCCGCGGTCGCCACCCTCACCGTCACCGAGCCGGCCACCGCCGCGGTGGTCGCCGGCAAGGCGGTGGCGGTCAGCGGCGTGCTGCTCGCCGACACCGTGCTCGCCGCCAGCACGGCGATCACCGTGACCGTCTCGGATACCGCCGGCACGCTGAGCATGTAGAACGCCGCCGGCACCGCCCTCTCCGGTTCGGGCACCTAGAGCATCACCGTCACCGACACGCTGGCCAACCTCAACACC
>CAIMEK010000009.1 GCA_903839965.1 uncultured Acetobacteraceae bacterium
AGCCGCAGGAGCGTAATCAAGGCGTCCTGTTCGAAAACAAGGTCGTCGGCGGCTCGGTGCCGAAGGAATATATCCCGGCGGTGGAAAAGGGCATCAAGGTTCAGGCCGATACCGGCGTGCTGGCCGGGTTCCCGACGGTGGACTTCAAGTACACACTGATCGACGGCAAGTACCACGACGTCGACTCATCGGCGCTGGCCTTCGAAATCGCCGCCAAGGCCTGCTTCCGCGAGGGCATGAAGAAGGCCGGGCCGATCATCCTGGAGCCGGTCATGGACGTCGAGGTGACCACGCCACAAGACCACGTCGGCGACGTGGTGGGCGACATCAACCGCCGCCGCGGCATGATCCAGAACCAGGAAAGCGCAGGCACCACGGTGATCGTTCGCGCCCACGTGCCGCTGAAGGAAATGTTCGGCTACATCTCCGACCTGCGCAGCATGACCAAAGGCCGCGCCTCGTTCACCATGCAGTTCAACCACTACGAGCCAGTCCCGCGGAACATCGCCGACGAGATCATGGCGAAGAGCGCGTAGGCAAGGAAGCAAGGCCAGGGGCGGAGCCCTGGCCTTGCTTCCTCGTTACGGCCCTTGCCGTCGTCGCCAGGCGAGGAACTGTTGGAACAGCGTGGTTTTCTGCGCTTCGGTCATGTTGGTGGTTGTGCTACCGGTGGAGGCCAGGAAGGCATCGAAGCCGGTTCGCTGGTCCGGGCCGCCCGCCACCATTTGCTGTTGCAGCCAGTTCTGGGCAGCCGGGAACCGGGTCCAGCCCGGTGCCTGGGCGGCCAGGTTCACGTCGCGCCATTTCGGTTGGCGCGGCGGCTGTTGGAAGGCCGGGAACTTGCTGAAGAAGGCGTCCACGAAGCGCGCGACCTTGGTGTAGCGCTCGCTGCCGGAGGGCCAGGCGAACACCGCCATGACCGAGCCGACGGCGATGGTGTCCACGGACTGGCCCGCCGGCACCAGGCCCGGGTAGTCGGTGTCCGCGAAGCGCGCGGGCAGGTAGGTTTCCACCAGGGCGTCCTCCAGCGGCACCTTCAGCAGGTGCAGTCCCGAGGTGGCGTCGAGGCCGGAGAACAGTCGGGCGGGTTTGCCGGCGACGTAGACGAGCGCTGCGATCTCGCCCCGTTTCAGTTGTTCGAGCGCGGCCGCCTGGTCGGTGTTGGCGAAGGTCGGCTTGATGCCGAGCGAGTCGAACACCACGGCCGCGGTCATTGCCGTGCCGCTGCCGCGCACGTCCACGTTCACCGTCTTGCCGGCCAGGTCGGCGAGCGCGTTGATGCCGGGGCCGGCCAGCACGTGCACTTCCTCGTCGTACAGTTTGGCGATGTACTGCACGACGGTTTCCACGCCGGGGAACAGGCGTTGACGCTTCGCGTAGGCCAGCGCATCGGACTGCACGATGCCGATGTCGATGCCCCTGAGGAAGATGATGTCGGCCAGGTTCTGCAGGGAACCTTTGCCCAGCAGGGTCAGCACGCGCAGGCGGTCGCCGTCGTCCAGCACCGCCGACAGGTCGGCGGCGATGCGAACGTAGGTGCCGTCCACGCCGCCGGACACCACGCCCACGGTGCCTGCGTTAGCCCGTGCGCCTTCGGCGGTTCCCTGGGCGGCGGCGGTTCCGACCGCGCCGGCCAGCAATACGGCGGCCAGCAGCCAGGGCCGCAGCCCGGCCAATCCGAACACCCTCATCGTGCTCCGTTCGCCTCCAATCGTTGCAGAAGACTTGCCGACGCGGTGTCGCCGAGGGCGACGGCGCGGCGATACCAGGCGACCGCCATTTTGGGGTCGGGCTGGATGCCGCGCGTTCCCAGGCGTGCCAGTGCTTCGGAATCGTAAGTGCGTCCCAGGGCGGCCGCGGCTTCGCCGCTGCCGGCCAGGGCGGCGCGTTCGTAGAGCAGGCGGGCGGCGGAGATGTCGCCGATCGCCAGCATGGCTTGGCCGCGACGGATCAGTGTGGCGACCACCGCTGGGGGCAGCGGTGCCGCGGCCGGTGTCGCGGGGCGAGGTGCCGGTACTGCAGTGGCCGCCGGCGGCAGGGGGGGTGCGGCAACCGGCGCGGGTGGCAGCGCGGCGACCGGCGTGGTGGGAGGTGCGGCGACCGTGGCGGGGGGCGGTGCGGGCGCGGGCTCGGGCGATGGCGCGGCGACCGGCGTGGGGGGCGGTGCAGCCGCGGGCTCGGGCGATGGTTCGGCGATCGGTGTGGCTGGCGGTTCGACCGCGGGCGCGGGCGACGGCTCGGCGATCGGCGTGGGTGCAGGTGCGGGCGCGGGCTCGGGCGATGGCTCGGCGATCGGCGTGGGCAGCGGTGCGGCCACGGGCTCGGGCGATGGTTCGGCGGCGGGCGGGAGCAAAATCTCGGCGGCGGGCTCGGGGGGGGGCGCGGCGGCGGGGGTAGGAGCAATTGCGACCGCAGGCTCGGGCGGCGGCGCGGCGTCAGCCGCTGCTGCGGCCACGCCGATGGGTTGGGTCGGCGTTGCCGCCATCGCCTGAACCGGCAGGGCCGAGGGACGGCCCGACGACCGCCTGGAGGCGAGCACGGCAAGTTTGTGCACGGCGCCGTTTGCCGCCAGGGCGTCGGCGAACAACATGAACCGCCGCGCTTCCAGGTCGCGGCCGGCGGCATCCTCGATGGCGGCGCGCTCCCGCAGGCGGCGCGGCATGGCGTTGATTTCTGCCACTGCCTTGGGCGTCGCGGCCGGGGCCAGTTCCAGGATGCGCCGCACCTTCTCCAGCGCATTGTCGCCGGCCGGCGCCCACATCTGGCCCTCGGCCACCTGGACCTCGATGCGGTCGATCAGCCCCGCGATCTCGCTGTCCGGCGCGTCGGGGGAAGCGACAAGGACAACCTCCGGCGGGTCGGCCAGCGCGGGGCGGCAAGGCACGGCCAGCACCGCGCCGCAGGCTGCCCCCAGCATCGCCATCAACCCCCATGCCCGCATGTTTGCCGGTCCCGCTATACCGTTGTTCCTCGACTGTTCGAAAAAAGAGCCCATCGCGGATCCGTAACAGCGATCCAGTGGCTTAAATCATCGTCGTCTGTTCCATCGAGGGTGTCCATTCACAGCACACGTGGCATTGCATGACGATTCTGCGATCCATCAACCAGGAGTAGAATTTCGACCGTTCTTCGTCGTTTTACCTGCGTGGATCGCGATATCGATTGTGTGCGCCGCGGCGAACGTGCGCCCGGCGCCAACGGCCGACCGCTTACGGCCGCGCGAGCAGGCGCTGCAGGACGCTGACCGGCACGGCCACGCCGCCGGTGCGTCCGGCCGGCGCGGCCACCCGCACCCCCGCCAGCGCCAGCGCTCCCGAGGGTTCGCGCACCAGCAACGGGCCGCCGCTGGCGCCGCGCGTGGCGCTGCAATCGTCCACCAGCAGCGCGCGGCCGCCACGATCGGCCGCGACGGCGGTGATGGTGCAATGCAGGTCGGCCTCGATCACCTCGGCGCGGTCCTGGTTGTAGCCGCCCAGCACGGCGGCGGTGCCGGGCAGCGGCGGCGTGGCGGCCAGCGCGACGGTGTCCGCGGCCGGGCCGGACAGCGAGACCAGGGCGAGGTCCGCGCCGCGCGTGCCGTCGGGATCGGCGGGGTCGTAGCCGGGCGCGACGCGATAGGACTTCGCCAGCAGGTGGGCCGAGAACGCGCCGGCGGCGTAGCCGGGCAGGACGTGCACCGACCCGGCCGGCAGCCAGCGGCCGGTCGCGCGGGAAAACAGGCAATGCGCCGCCGTGACCGCCAGCTCGGGCGCCACGATGACCGCGGTGCAACGCGACACGCCCGGCACCTGCAGCCGCGCCACCGCGCGCCACGGCGGGCGGGTGGCATCGACGCGTACCCGCGGGTCGGCGGGACCGATGCCGGGCAGCACCGGCGAGCGCTCGGGCACGGCCGCGGCGGCGCTGCCGGCCAGCAGCAGCGCGGCGAGCAAGCCCGGCAACCCGGTCGTTTCGCCGCGCATCATGCCTCGCCCGATTTCCTTGCGGATATGCTAGGAGTGCGACGGGGCGCGCGCCAGACGCGCCATGTCGTTTCGGAGGACAGGCATGCAACTCGGTTTCGGGCTGATCTGGGTTCTCGTCCTGGTGCTCGTCGTTGCCACCCTGTTCGCCGGCGCGAAGTCGGTGCCGCAGGGCCAGGTGTGGACCGTCGAACGGTTCGGGGCGTTCACCCGCCTGCTCAATCCCGGCCTGAACTTCCTGATCCCGTTCATCGACCGCATCGGGCGCAAGCTGAACGTGCAGGAGCAGGTGCTCGACATTCCCGAGCAGAGCGTCATCACCCGCGACAACGCCACCGTGGCGGTCGACGGCGTGATCTATTACCGGGTGCTGGAAGCCGAAAAGGCGGCCTACCAGGTGACCTTCCTGCCGCAGGCGCTGTCGACGCTGGCGATGACCAACATCCGCTCGGTGATCGGCGAACTTGAGCTGGACGCCACGCTGTCGTCGCGCGAGCGCATCAACACCGCCTTGCTGATCACGCTGGATGGCGCTACCGCGCCGTGGGGCGTGAAGGTGAGCCGGGTCGAGCTGCGCCGGATCGAGCCGCCGGAGAACCTGATCCGCGCCATGAACCTGCAGATGACCGCCGAGCGCGAGCGCCGGGCCACGGTGATGAAGGCCGAGGGCGAGCGCGAGGCGGCGGTGAAGCTGGCGGAAGGCAACAAGGCGAGCCTGATCCTGTCGGCCGAGGGGCGACAGGAGGCGGCGCAGCGCGACGCGATGGCGCGCGAGCGGCTGGCCCAGGCCGAGGCCACGGCGACGCGGCTGGTCGCGCAGGCGGTAGCCGAGGGCGGCGAGACGGCGTTGCGCTACTTCATCTCCGACCGCTACGTGCAGGCGTTCCACGCCATCGCGGCCTCGCCGAACAGCCGGTTGGTGATCGTGCCGATGGAGGCGTCCGCGCTTGCCGGCGGCATCACCCAGGCACTTTCGTTGTTGCAGGCGACCCCCGGAGGCGGCCGGCCGACCGGTTCGGTGCCGGCGACGCCGCCGCGTGGGGTGTAGGGGGGGAATAATGATGCCCAGTACGGCGGCACTCACCTGGCTTGGCGCCGGCCTGGCGCTGCTGGTGGCCGAGTTGGCGGCGCCCGGCGCGTTCCTGATGTGGATCGGACTGGCGGCGTTGGGGACCGGCGCCGCGGTGCTGGCGGGTCTGGAAGGGTTCGGCCCGCAGGTCGCGGTTTTCGCGGTGCTGGCCGCGGGCAGCATCGCGGCGGGCTTGCGGGTGCGCCGGCGGCCGGAGCGGCGGGTCAACACGCCGGATGCGGGGCTGGTCGGCCGCACCGTCCATGCGCTGGCATTCGACGGACGCGAGGGGCGGGTGCGGCTGGGCGACAGCGACTGGCCGGCGCAACTGGTGTCCGGCGCCGCCACGCCGGACCCGCGGGGGCGGCTGCTGGTGGTGGGCGTGAAGGGGCTGGTGCTGCTGGTGCAGCCCGTCGAGCGGCGAGGCGGGGCTTGAAGCGCCGTCCGGGCCGCGCCACCTCGCCAGCATGAAGATCCATATGGGGCGTATGGGCACCGGCCCGCAGTTCGACATGACGCCGGACGGGCAGTTCATCGAACCGCCGCGGGAACCCGCGTCGAGCAGGCTGCTGCGCTACGGGCTGGTGGTGGCGGTGATCGCCGCGCTTGCCGGGGTGGCGGCGCTGGCGCTGTGGCTGGCGCTGATCATGATCCCGGTGGCCATTGTCGCCGCGGCGATTGCCTATGCGGCGTTCCGCTGGCGGATGTGGCGGATGGCGCGCTCCGCGGGGACGCGGATGCCGGTTCGGCCGCCTTTCGGGGGGTAGCGGTCAGAAGCTTACGCGGCCAAAGAGGGCGTGGAGGAGGGCGTAGAGGACGCCGCCGACCAGGAAGCCCACCAGGGTGCCGTTGATGCGAACGTACTGGAGGTCGCGGCCGACCCGCAGTTCCAGCTTTTCGGTCAGCGTTTCGGTGTCCCAGCGCGCCACAACATCGGCGATGAAGTCCGCCAGATGTGCCTGGGCGGTCGGCAGCAGGGTGCCGGCGATGGTTTCGATGGCCGACTGCACCCGCTCGCGGGCCCCGGGGTCGCTGTCCAGCACGGTGCCGAAATTGGCCAGCGCACCCTCGATG
>CAIMEK010000010.1 GCA_903839965.1 uncultured Acetobacteraceae bacterium
ACCGCCGCCCGCACCACGGCGCCGCTGACATGCCCGCTGCCGCCGATAATCAAGATGTTCATGCTTCAGTCCTTTCACTCACAAGGTCCGCCACCGTCGCCCCCACCGCGCGCTGCAGGTCGGCGGGAGCCAGCACGCATTGCAGGCCGCGGAGGCCGGCGCTGACGGCGATATGCGAGAAGGTCAGTGCGCTGGCATCGAGATAGACCGGATAAGCGCGTTTGCCGCCGATGGGCGAAACACCGCCGCGCAGGTAGCCGGTGAGCGGCTGCACGTCCTTCAGTTCCACCAGCGCCACCCGCTTGTTGCCACTGGCAGCGGCCAGTTTGTGCAGGCTCAATTCGCCAGAGCCGGGCACGATGGCCAGCATCACCCCGGTGCGGTCGCCGCGGGTGACCAGCGTTTTGAACACCTGCTCCAACGGCAGCTCGATCTTCTGCGCGACATTCTCCGCGCTCAAGTCGTCCTCGTCCACGACATATTCACGCAGTTCGAAATCGATCCCCATGCCTTCCAGCATGCGGGTCGCGTTGGTCTTCTTCATGGTATAGCTACGGTAAGTTTTCAATCGTTCCACCTCTGCAGCACCACTGCTGCGTTGTTGCCGCCGATGCCGGAGGAGATGGAGAGCGCGGTGCGCATGTCCTCCAGGATGCGTGCGGTGTTGGTCTTGTTCATGCGAGGGCTCCTTCCGGGCTGGTCTGCCACCCATCCGCCGCGAACTCGGGATCGAGGCGGGCGGCCTGCAGCAGGAAGACGAGCGCCCAGTCCTGGTCGTTGGCCCAGGGGTCGAAGAAGCGGCCCACGGCGCCGTTGATCTGGTCGGGATAGAGATAGGCGGTGGAGGCGTGGCCGTCGGGTGCGAAGACGCACAGGTTGTTCAGCAGCGCGTGGCGGGCGGCACGACGGTAGGCGTCGTCGCCGGTGAACTGCCAGTAACGGTAATAGGCGATGCCGGTGAAGGCGCTCCAGTAGTGCGGGAAGGTGTCGCCCCAGGCGCGAGACTTGCCGCCCCAGTAGGCGTCCCAGTGGCGGATGGCGATCTCGTGCAGGTGGTAATCGGGCTGGCGGCCATTGAAGGCGTCCAGGCACGGCAACAAGTCGCGGGCGGCGTCGGCATAGGCGGTTTCGCCGGTGGCCAGCGCGACTTCCAGCAGGAGTTGCACCGCCGGGGCGACGATGGTCTGCTCGTAGTGCACCTCGTGCGGCGGCAGGTGGCGACCCAGCGCGCGGATACGGTCGGCGTGTGCGCGGAAATGCCCCAGCAGTCGGTCGGCGACGGCGGTCATGCCGGCAGCGCGCAGCGCGGCGAGGCTGTCCAGCACCGGAATATCCAGCGCGTAGAAGCCGGCGCCGCCGCGAGCGTAGTATTCCTCCAGCGTGCCGGCGCAACGGCGCAGATAAGCCGGACGGTCGCATGCGCGGGCCAGTTCCAGATAAAAACGCGCGACCCAGGGATAGTTATACAATCGCTGGCTCGGGTTGCCCACGTCGCTCCATACGGCGTAGCCATCCGGCTGCAACTGGGCGCGGAGGAAGCGGACATAGCGGCGCAATGCGCGGGCGATGGCCGGGTCCGGCCCGTCCGCCTGCACCATCGCCGCCAGCACGGCCATCGCCAGCCGCTCCGCTCCGGGACTGAAGCCGCGATATTGCTGTTCCGCCTCGTTGTCGTAGACCACGAAGGCGCCGTCCAGCGGATGCGCCCGTTCGCGCACCTGCTGGCGCTCGATGATGAAGCGGACGCGCGTCCGCGCCAATGCGCGGGGATCGGGCACCGCGAAGGCGCGCAGAAAGGTCTGCCGCTCGCCGGCGTATTTCACCTCGCACCGGTACTCACCGAGTTCTGGGGTCGGCACGGTTATCCGCGCGCCGGCGGTGACCGGCGTGCCGTTGATCGTCATCGCCTCGCAGGGGCCGTCGATGGTCAACCGCAACGGCTGATCCTGCACCACGGTGTAGGCGGCGGCGCGCACGTCGAGGAAGGCGGGGAAGGTCCGCGCCTGCCGGAAAAAATCGTCGTGCCCGGCGTGCCACAACAGCGTCAAGCCCAGCGCCAGCGTCCCGCCGGGCGGCAGCGTGGCGCCGGCGAAATTGCCCTGGATGACCCCGCGGATATTCGAGCCGGTGCCCTCGCCGCGCCCCTCGATGCTGTAACCGAGCAGCCGCCCACCGGTGAGCACCAGCCCCAGGTGCGGCGGATCGCCGCCCATGCGCAGGCAGGCGGCGTAGCCCGTGCCGTCGCCGCACCAGAGATGCGCGTTGCAGCGCCGGTCCACGCAGGTGTCGGCGTCCGGGTAGTTGTCGTTGAACGGCAGGCAGAGCCCGATGCCGTAACAGGCCACCGGCGCCGCGGTGTCATTGGCAAAGGTATAGGATTCCTCCAACCGATCACCGACTAATTGCCGCACGACGCGCAACGTCAGCGGGCCGACTGCGTAGGTCACAGTGAGCTGCCCGTCCGCCGCCTCGATGGCGGTCGCGCGCTGCCAGCGCACCTGCGGGATGCCCTCGGCGAGGATGACGAAGCCCAATCCCCATTCCAGCCCGGCGAGCAGCCACGGCGTCTCCGGCCCGTGCATGACCCAGTTCATCCCGCGCGCATCCGCCGGGTGCGCCAGTCGGGTGATTGCGCCGCTGACCGGATCGGCAGCTATTTGGAAATGGTCATTGGTCAACGCCGGCATGCCCTAATCCTCCCACCGTCGCAGCACCACTGCCGCGTTGTTGCCGCCGATGCCGGAGGAGATGGAGAGCGCGGTGCGCATGTCCACCGTGCGGGCGGCGTTGGGTACGTAATCCAGGTCGCACTCCGGGTCGGGTTGTTCCAGATTGAGCGTGGGCGGGACCAGGCCGTCGCGCAGCGCGCAGAGGGTGGCGACGGCCTCCACGCTGCCGGCGGCGGCCATCATGTGGCCGACGGCGGGTTTGATGCTGCTCATCGGAATCTGGTAGGCCCGCGCACCGAGCACCGCTTTCACCGCCTTCGTCTCCGTCACGTCGAAATAGGCGGTGCCGGTGCCGTGCGCATTGACGTAGTCGATGGCCGCGCCGTCTACACCGGCGTCGCGCAGCGCCTCCGCCAGCACCGCGATGATCCCCTCGCCCGCCTTGTCCGGCGCGGTCAGGTGATAAGCGTTGTTGTTCACCGCGTAGCCCAGCACCTCGCCGAGGATCGCCGCGCCGCGCGCCTGCGCGCTCTCCAGCGACTCCAGCACCAGCGCCGCCGCGCCTTCGCCGAAGAGGGTGCCGTTGCGGCGGGCGTCGAACGGGCGAATCTCCTCATTGGTGATGGTGCGCAGGATCGACAGCCCGGCGAGGCTGGAATAGGCCAGGCTGTCATGCCCCTCGCAGAGCACCGCGTCGGCCTGCCCCAGCCGGATGAGATCGAGCCCCTGCCCGAGCGCGGCGGTGCCGCTGGAGCAGGAGAGCGACAGCACCCGCCGCACGCCGGTCAGTCCGTAGCGCGCGGTCAGATAATCCGCGGTGCGCCCGAAAGTGAACTCGCGGAACAACTCCGCGGTCTCCGCGTCCACCGCGCCGGCC
>CAIMEK010000011.1 GCA_903839965.1 uncultured Acetobacteraceae bacterium
CCCACTGCGTGAGCGGTGGGACCTGTTTCCGATGGCTCACGCCATCGGCTACTCATGTGTCGCCGCTCTGCGGCTCTATCGGTATCCGGTCACTTTCTGACGGCTTACGCCATCAGCTATCGATGTGTCGCCGCTTCGCGGCTATTCGTCTCGGATATCGGTCAGCGCAATCCCCGGAAACGCCCCTTCCAGGGTGGCTAATTCGACATCGGGCACCACTTCGATAATCCCGCCAACCTGGAGGACGGATACCATCTGTCCTTTGCGGATGTGTAATGCCTCCCGCACCGCGCGCGGGATGGTGATCTGATATTTCTTCGACACCGTAACCCTGGTCATAGTATCCCGAGTATACCACCATCTCCGCTAACCTCGACACCGCCGCCGGCATCCGTTACACTTTGCCTGACGGGGGAAGTCAATGAGCGAGCTGTTGCGGTGTCCGGTGATCGATTGCCACGTGCATATCCATGGCGCGAAGGGGGCGCCGGGGCTGGGGACGGTGTTGCGGCAGGGGCGGCTGGCGGGGGTGGCGATTCAGTCGATCCCCGCTTTCGAGGACTACGGGCCGGGGCAGAACGCCGGGGCGTTGCTGGCGAAGGCGCGCTGGCCGGGGCGGGTCTACGTCTTTGGCGGGCTGAGCTATGCGGACGGGACAGACTTGCCGGCGCAGGCACAACGGCTGGCGGCGATGGGGTGCGACGGGCTGAAGATGATCGAGGGCAAGCCCGGCACGCGGCGGGAGATCGGCGACTTGCCGCTGGATTCGTCGTGCTACGATGGAGTCTATGCCTTCCTGGAAGCTCGGGGCCTGCCGTTGCTGGCGCACGTGGGCGACCCGGCGGCCTTCTGGGACCCGGCGCGCTGCCCGGCGTGGGCGGCGTCCGCGGGCTGGGGCTGGTTCGATCCGCGCTATCCGACGCTGGAACGGCCGCGCGCGGAGGTCGCCAATGTGCTGCGGCGCCATCCGCGGTTACAGACCATCCTGGCGCATTTCTACTTCCTCTCGGAGGACCGCGGCACGGCGGCGCGCTTCCTCGATGCCTTCCCGCATGCCAATCTCGACCTGACGCCGGGGATGGAGATGTACGAGGATTTCACCCGCGATCCCGGCGGCTGGCGCGACTTCTTCCTCGCCTATCAGGACCGCCTGCTCTTCGGCACCGACAACGTCAGCTACCGCCGCGAGCAGACGATGGCCGACTGCGCCGACCGCGTGCTGCGCCTGCGCCGCTTCCTGGAGACGGCGGAGACCGTCGAGTTGATGGGATGCACAGTCCGCGGCCTGGCGTTGCCGCGCGAAGTGCTGGAGAAGATCTACGCCGGCAACTTCCACCGCTTTGCCGGTTCAACGCCCAAACCCATTGCACTCCCCGAAGCGCTGGCGGAAGCCGACCGCGCCGTCGCCCTCGCGCACACACCACAATATCGCCATCACCTGGCGGACTGCCGTCGGCTGCGGGAGCGGTTGGCGCGCATTATGGCTCGACCAGAATAGGTTCCGCGGGGATCGTCGGGTTCTGCGGCGAGGGATCGCCGGGCGGATTGACCACCATCCCTGACCAGGGGTCGAGACGACCGTGCAGCAGTGGATCGTCCGTATCGCGTATCCATTGCGCCAGCCGTCCGCGCAGTTCCGCGAGGATGTCGGCATACGCCGGATCACCCACCAGGTTGTTCGCCTCGCCGGGATCGAAATAGCAATCATACAGCGCTTCCGCCGGCAAAGGTCGGTCGAACCATCCATAGGCCTGCATGGTCTCCTTGCTCAGGCTGTCATCGCAGTTCGCCGGCACTGGTTCCGCTTGCCGGGTGAAGCGGCGCGTATAACGATACCGTGCGGTGCGCACCGTGCGCATCGGTTCGGCGGCGGCATGGTAGTTCACTTCGGCGAAGACCGCATCACGAATCGTCAATGCCGCACCGGTAACCAATGGCCGCAGCGACGTGCCCTGCACCCGCGCGGGTATCGATACCTTCGCCAACTCGCAGACAGTCGGGAAGACATCAAGGTGGCTGACCAGCGCATCCACCACTTTCCCGCCGTTGTAGCCGCCCGGTCCGCGCAGGATGAGCATCACCCCGGTGCCATGATCGGTCAGTGTGCATTTCATGCCGGGAAACGCGGGACCGTGATCGGTCGTGCAGACGACCAGCGTATCCTGTGTCCGCCCGCTCTGCGCCAGTGCATCGAGGACAATGCCCAGGTAGCCGTCCAGGCGCGCGGCGGCCGCGCGGAAATCGGCAAAATCCTGGCGGATGTCCGATAAGTCGGGCAACGGCACTGGCGGACGGCAGTAGCGAGGATCGCCGAGTGGTGACGCCTGATCGTTGAACCACTGCCGGCCCTGACCCGTGCGGTGCGTCGCAATGAAGCCGCAGGCGAGGAAAAAAGGCCGGTCGTGCGCTCGCGACAGGAATGATGCCGCTCGCTGCGCCACGGCTTCCTGCGCATCGGCGACATCAACCGGTTCATCGTCCAGCAGTTCGGAATACCCCAGTGCGGCGCGTTCCTCGTATTCGGCTTCGTGTTGCATCCCTGCCAGCGCGGTGGCATATCCGGTGTCTCGCAATACGTGCGCGAGGTGCCAGGTGTTGTCGTGCAACCGCGCTCCGCGATGAGCCAGCCCCACCATGCCATTGGTATGCGGCGCCGTTCCGGTGAGCAGCGCCGCCCGGCTTGGTGAGCAGGTTGGCGCGGCGCAGTAGGCCTGGCGGAAGAGGATGCCTTCCTCTGCCAACTGCTGCAGGCGCGGGGTCGGCACGTCATACCCGTAGGGTTCTACCCAGCGCCCCGTATCGTGCGAGTGAAGGTAGAGAATATTGGGTCGCATGGCAAGTCCTCTTGTCTCGACAATGGATCAGATCCGCTACAGCGTTCGGCCTGATGGCGACATTCTCCTCTCCACCTTCTTCTACCGCTTTGTCAGTTACGCGCCATCGCCGCCGGCTGCGGGAGCAGTTGGCGGCCATAGGGTAAATCCTGGGACTGCGGACCTCCAGGTCCGCACCGCCGACAGGTAAACGTTGCGGACCTGGAGGTCCGCAGTCCCAGATTTAGGTCAGACCGCCGCCAGCAGGTGGACGTCGGTGTAGGTGTCGCGCAGGCTGTTGACACGGAGCTGAGCGGCGAATTCCGCCGGGGTGAGCGGGACGGCGGGGGTGACGGTCAGCGTCACCGGGACGCCGGGGCGGAGGTGGACGAAGTTGTCGGAGGCGCGGAAGTCGGCCTCCGACAACTCGAGCCACGCCCACAGCGCCGGGCGCGCGGCGGTGAGGGTGACGCGGAAGGCGCCGTCCGCGGCCTCGACGGCGGCGGCGATCTCCGGCGCTTCCAACTCCAGGTGCTTGGGGCGGGCGAAGAGCACCAGGTCGGTAGAGATGGTTTCCCCGCCGACGCTGAGTTCCAGCCAGCAGAGCAGGCCGCGAGCGCCGGCGGCGTCGAGCTGCGGGCGCAGGTTCAGCGTCTCCACCCGCGTATTGGCCAGCGCCGGCGCTTCCACCGCCTGCAAGCCGGCAGCAAGCTCGGTGCCCTGCAGGTCGGTGACGACCCAGCGCACTGCGCCGGCGCGGGCGTCGCGATAGTCGTTGGTCAGGTGAATCTCCACCGTGCCGGCCACGCGGTCTTCCACGCCGGAGACCATCAGCGGGGTGTTGAAACGCCGGGCCATGTAGTGCAGCGCCTTCCAGCGGCCATGGCAGTCGATGGAGGCCCAACTCGCCACCGGCCAGCAGTCGTTGAGCTGCCAGTAGAGCGTGCCCATCCCGCGCGGCATGGCGCGCCGCCAGTGCTCGACGGCGTATTTCATCGCCATCCCCTGCAGCATCTGGCTCAGCCAGAGCGTCGATTCAAAGGAGGTGGGCAGCCGGAACCAGTCGAGCATATATTGCATGATGACCGCATTGCCGATGCCGCTGCGCTGGTGGTGCTCAATCACGAAGGTGGTGACGTTGCGGTCCTGCGGGCCGGTGTAGCCATACACGGTCTTCGGCTCCGGGAAGGACTGGAAGCCGAACTCGCTGTTGAAGCGGTGCTCGCAGGTGCGATACCACTCGAAGGGCTCCCGGCCATGCCAGACCGACCACAGGTGGGCGTCGCCCTGGGTGGGATCGTTGAAATTGGTGCGGTCGCCGTGCGCCGAAGGCGGGCTGCCCG
>CAIMEK010000012.1 GCA_903839965.1 uncultured Acetobacteraceae bacterium
GCAGCTCGGCGACGATCTCCGCCTGGCTCGGTTCCTTCGCCTCCGAGCGCAGGAACGTCCGGTCGTCGGCGAACGCCGCCATGTGTTCGGAGATGCCGTCGAGCACCTGGCCCATGCGTACGGTCACCCCGCTATCGGGGATGTCGCTCTGGAAGACCTTCGTGCAGTTCGGCTTGGCGAAGATGGCGCGATGGACGTCCGTGCCGACCTTGCGGGCATCGACATCGAACGCCGCGACCACCCGGATGTCGCACGGCAGGTAGCCGGCGATCTCCTTGTGCATCAAGCCCACCACGCCCTTTTCGCAACGTTGTGGCGTGTAATAGTGGATGCCCTGGATAAGCGAGCTCGCACAGTTTCCCACGCCCGCGATCGCGATGCGGATGCCGTCCTTGGTCGCCATGGTCTATCCTGCCTCTAGCTGTTCCGTCTGGAAGCAAAGCTGCCGGCGGCCGCAACCGCGCCAGGACCCCTGGGTGCTTCACGCCGCCGATGCCTTGAGCCCGAAGCTCCGCGGCTTTTGATTCCACGCCAGCCGTCGCCAACGCGGTTCACCCCCAGGCCCCGCCCGGAGGGGCGACGTCGTCGCTCCCCCCGGCCTGTCGGCAAGCCACCGTCGATTTCCGCTTCCGAGCCATTGGCGTTCTATCCGTCGTACCCGGGGGGGGTGCAAGGGGAAAAGTCTCGTCCCCTGGCCCGACTCCAGAGGTGTCAGGGCATTGAAATGTCCTTGCCTCGGTATATGTGTCGCTATATTGTTAGGAAACCGTGCAGTTTCCGCCTGGATGAAATGGTCCGCGGAATTTTGTGCGGACTGAAGATGGAGTCAGTTACCGGGCATGGTTTTGCTGCAGTCCGACGAGGCCCAACGTTCGCACGGCCAGCCGCAATACCGCACGGACGAGGAAACCCGCCGGCTGATCGTTGCCGCGGCAACCGAGGAGTTCCTGGAGCGCGGCTTCACCGCCAGCGTGGATGCGGTTGCCCGGCGCGCCGGCGTGTCGAAGAAAACCATCTACCGGGTCGTGGCGACCAAAGCCGAACTGCTGATCGCCCTGTTGGCGGAGCGGCGCGAGGCCCTCTGGTTGACCATCGACCTCGGCCGCATCGGCGGCATGGGGCCGCGGGATGCCCTGGAATATGTGTTGGGAAAGCTCGCCCGCCTGGCCCTCTCGAAAGAATTCATCGGGCTTTGTCGCGTTATCTCGGCCGAATCCCTCCATTTTCCGGGGATGGCCATGGCTTTCTACAACGAAGAGCCAAAGCGTAGCCTTAATCTCATCACCGATTTGTTGGAACAGCTCCGAAAACGGGGCCTGGTCGATTTGAAGGATCCCGCAGCCGCCGCCGCTATGTTGTTGCACATGATAACAGGACCGTTGTTCGCGGCCACCATTCTTGGACTCGAGAAAGCGCCGTGCGAAGCGGAGATCGATCGGCAGGTCAAGGCTGGCGTGGCGATCTTTCTGCAGGGGTGCGCCACCACCGGAACACGAGCTGAATAGAGCGGAAAGAAAAACTTTTGTTTCTCAGTGTTTTTCTCCAGGTCTCTGACCGTCCGCGGCCGGCGCGATGCTCCCGCACCGGGCGTGACGGCGAACCTGCCGGAGTTGGCGGATACCCGAAGGTTTCCGGGCAACAACGTGGCGGATTTGACGCGACATTCGACTTCCCGTTACTCCCCCTGCTTCACGTGGGGCCGACGCCATCGCTCGCTATCGTCACCGGGCCGCGTGACCGGCCGGACAGGACACCAACCCTTTTCCTGGATAGTTTGTGACTATGCCGAATGTGACGACTCCGACCCGCTCCGACCCCGGCTATCCCCGCCGCATGGCTGACTTCCCGACGCTGGCCGATGCGCTCGACTACGCGGCGCGTGGCGAGGCCGGGATCAACATCTATTCCGGCCGCGGCGAGCTGCTGGAAGCGCTGCCCTATCGCGAGCTGCGGCACCAGGCGCTCGATTATGCCCACCGGCTGCTGGCCCTCGGGCTCCGGCCCGGCGATCGGCTGGCCATCGTCGCCGAGAGCGACGGCGACTTCGTCCGGGTGTTCTGCGCCTGCCAGTATGCCGGCCTGGTGCCGGCGCCGCTGCCGCTGCCGCTCGCCTTCGCGGGTCGGGAGACCTACGTGGCCAGCCTGCGCCGCATGATCCGCAGCGCCGGCGTGGTCGCGGCCTTCGCGCCGGAGGTGCTGCTGCCCGGGCTGCGCGAGGCAACCAACGGGCTGGGCCTGCGGCTGGTCGGCGCGCTGGCCGAGCTGCGGAAGGTGGAGCCGGGGCGGGAAGCGCTGCCGACGCCGGACCCGGAGGGGCTCTCCTACCTGCAATTCTCCTCCGGCAGCACGCGCTACCCGCTCGGCGTCGCGGTCACGCAACGCACCGTCATGGCCAATGCCGCCGCCATCGCCCGGCACGGCCTCGGCATCCGCGAGGGCGACCGCGGGGTGTCCTGGCTGCCGCTCTATCACGACATGGGGCTGGTCGGTTTCCTGCTGGTCCCCCTGGCCTGCCAGGTTTCGGTGGACCTGCTGCCGACCCGTGAATTCGCCCGCCGTCCCCTGGTCTGGCTGGACCTGATCAGCCGCAACCGGGGCACGCTCGCCTACAGTCCCTCCTTCGGTTACGAGCTGTGCGCGCGCCGCGCGGACTGCGCCTCGCCGGACCTCGACCTGTCCTGCTGGCGCGCCGCCGGTATCGGCGGCGACATGATCCGCCCGCAGGTGCTGGAGGAATTCGGCGAGCGCCTAGCCGTCCGCGGCTTCAACCCGGATGCCTTCGTGGCCAGCTACGGCATGGCGGAGGCCACCCTCGCCCTGAGCTTCGCCCCGATCGGGCGCGGCGTCCGCACGGATACCGTGGTGCGCCGGACCCTGGAGCACCGGGGCCTCGCGCTGCCCTGCGGCACCGTCGACGAGGCCGAGGGGCGCACCTTCGTCTGTTGCGGTCCGATCCTGCCCGGGCACCGGCTGGAGGTGCGCGACGAGCGCGGGCGGGTGCTGCCCGAACGCCGGGTCGGCACCATCTTCGTCCGCGGCCCCAGCATCATGCTCGGCTATCACGGCCATGTGGAGGAGACCAAGCGGGTGCTCTCCGCCGCCGGCTGGCTCAACACCGGCGACCTCGGCTACATCGTCGACGGCGAAATCGTGGTCACCGGCCGGGCGAAGGACCTGATCATCGTCAACGGCCGCAACATCTGGCCGCAGGACCTGGAATGGGCGGCCGAAACCGGGCTGCCGGCCCTGCGCAGCCGCGACGTGGTGGTGTTCTCGGTCGACGGCGAGACCACGGAGCACGTGATCGCCCTGGTGCAGTGCCGCGCCACCGATCCGGAAGAGCGCGAGATGCTGCGCGCCGAGGCCGCCGGGCTGTTCCGCCGCCAGCATGGCGTCGAGGTGTCGGTCATGCTGGTGCCGCCGCACAGCCTGCCGCAGACCTCCTCGGGCAAGCTCAGCCGCACGCGGGCGAAACAGATGCTGCTGTCCGGCGCCTTCCAGGCCGAGCCGCGGATTTCCTCGGTGGCCTGACATGGCGGGGCGGATGGTGGCGCTCACCGGCGCCACCGGGTTCCTTGGCCGGCATGTCGTGGCCGCGCTCGCCGCCCGCGGCTTTCATCTACGTATCCTCGCCGGGCGGCTCGAGTCGCATCCGCTGTGGCGGGATTTCGTCCCCGAGGTGGTGCCGGGCCGACTCGAGGACGCGGCGGCGCTGGCGGCTCTGGTGCGGGGCGCCGATGTGGTGGTCCACCTGGCCGGCCTCATCCGTGCCCGTTCCCGCGCCGAGTTCCTGCGCGTGAACCGCGACGGCGCGGCCCGGCTGGCCGAGGCAATCCGCCGAGTCGCACCCGAGTCGCACCTGCTCGGCATCTCCTCGCTGGCGGCCCGCGCGCCGCGGCTTTCCGCCTATGCCGAGAGCAAGCTGGCCGGCGAGCGCGTGCTGGCCGAGGCAATCGGCGGCGGCCGGCTCACCATCCTGCGCCCGCCGGTGGTCTACGGTCCCTGGGACCGGGCCTCGCTCGGCATCTTCCGCGCCGCCGCCGGGCGACTCGTGCCGGTGCCGGGCCCGGCCGAGTCGCGCATCGCCATGATCCACGTCGCGGACGCC
>CAIMEK010000013.1 GCA_903839965.1 uncultured Acetobacteraceae bacterium
AGCTTTCTCGACGAGGCCTGGGCGCTGATCGACTGCCCCGGCTCGGTGGAAGTGACGCACGAGGCCGAGGCCGCGCTGGCGGTGACCGACATCGCCCTGGTCGTCTGCGACCCCGACCCGGCGCGCGCGCCCGGCGTGGCCTCGCTGCTGCGCCGGCTGGAGGAAACCGGCACGCCGGCGATGCTGTTCATCAACCGCATCGACACCTTCACCGGCCAGATCCGCGATACGCTGGCCGCCTTGCAGGAACTGTCCCGCCGTCCGCTGGTGCTGCGCGAGGTGCCGATCCGCGACGGCGAGGCGATCACCGGCTATGTCGACGTGGTGAGCGAGCGCGCCTACCAGTACAAGCGCGGCGGCGCCTCCGAACAGATCCAGTTGCCCGACAGCGTCGTCGAACGCGAAGTCGAGGCACGGGCGGCGCTGGTGGAAGTGCTGGCCGACCACGACGACGCCCTGCTGGAAAAGGTGGTCGAGGACATCAAGCCGACGCCCGACGAGGTGTTCGAGCGGCTGCGCCAGGTGGAATCGCTGGCGCAAGTGACCGAAGTGCTGCTGGGCGCCGCCGAGCGCGACCATGGCGTGCGCCGGTTGTGGAAGGCGCTGCGCCACGACGCGCCGGAGGCTTCCATGACCGCCGAGCGGCGCGGCGTGGCCCCGCAGGGCGGCCCGCTGGTGCAGGCATTCCGCACCCTGAACGCCGGCTTCGGCGGCAAGCTCACCTGGGCGCGGGTGTGGCGCGGTCCGGTGAAGGACGGTGCCACGCTGGACGGCAACCGGATCGGCGGCATGTGGCGGGCCACCGGCGGCGAAATGATCAAGATCGCCGAGGCCGCGACCGGCGAAATCGTCGCGCTGGGCCGTCTCGACGGCGTGGCCACCGGCACCGTGCTGGGCGATGCGGGGGCCGCTGACCTGGCCTTCCCCGAGTCGCCGCAGCCCGTCTATGCGCTCTCCATCACCACCGCCGACCGCAAGGACGACGTGCGCATGTCGAGCGCGCTGCAGAAGCTGGTGGAGGAGGATTCCGGCCTGGTGTTGCGCCAGGATGCCGACATGGGCGAGACCATCCTGTCCGGCCAGGGCGAGATGCACCTGAAGGGGGCGATGGAGCGCCTGGCCACCGCGTTCGGCGTGCGGGTGGTGGCGCAGCGCCCGCGCATCCCGTTCCGCGAAACCATCCGCCGGCCTGTGCACCAGCAGGGGCGGCTGAAGCGGCAGACCGGCGGGCACGGCCAGTTCGCCGACGTCAAGCTCGACATCGCCCCGCGCGACCGCGGCGAGGGCTTCCTGTTCATCGACAAGATCGTCGGCGGGGCGGTGCCGCGCCAGTACATCCCGGCGGTGGGCGAGGCGGCCGAGGAGGCGGCGCGCAAGGGCGCTTTCGGCTACCCGGTGGTGGACATCTCGGTGACGCTGGTGGACGGCTCGTTCCACACCGTCGACAGTTCCGACATGGCGTTCCGCACCGCCACCCGCATGGCCATGCAGGAGGCGATGCCGAAGGCCGACCCGGTGCTGCTGGAGCCGATGCACCGGGTGAGCGTGACGGTGCCGAACAACTTCACCGCCACCGCGCAGCGCCTGCTGAGCGGGCGGCGCGGCCAGATCCTCGGCTATGCGGAGCGGCCGGGCTGGTCGGGCTGGGACGACGTCGAGGCGCTGGTGCCGGAGGCGGAACTGCACGACTTCATCATCGAGTTGCGCAGCCAGACCATGGGGCTGGGCACCTACCGCCACCACTTCGACCATCTGGCCGAGGCGCATGGCAAGGTGGTGGAAGAAGCCCAGAAAATGGCCGCCGGCTAACCGATCGACCCGCCTTTTCCCCTCTCCTGCCGCTTTCGGCACGCCGGCGCGTGCCGAAAGCGGCGTGGCAGGGGGTCAGGGGAGGGGGGCGCGGCCGCTCCGTCAGTTGTTCTTCGCGCCCTCGCGAATCCACTCGCGAATGGCGCTGCGGTCGCAGGAAGACAGCTGCTTCTTGTTGTGCGGCATGCGCACCTGCGGGGCCACGCGCCAGTCCAGCAGCCGCATCAGGTTGCTGTTCTGCGGATCGCCGGCAATCACCATCGGCCCGAACTTGGTGCCGGTCATGACCCCCTGGTAGCTCGTCAGGTCCAGCCCGCTGGCCTGGTAGCCTTCTCCGTTCGGCGCGGTGTGGCACGCCACGCAGCGGCCCACGAAGATGGGGAGCACGTCTTCCTGGAAGCTCGCCGGCGGCGTGGCGGCGCAAACCGCGCGCGTCGACCCGGGCATGGCGAGCCAGCCGACCGAGCCCAGCGCGGCAACCACCGCCATGGCAACGATGCGACGTCCATTCATGCCTGCATCCCCTCGAAAGTGGCGGTCCCGGCTCGCGCCAGGCCAGCGGATGCGGACTATTAGACACCGGCTCACCGGGCAAACGCCAGGGGTCCGAACCATCCCGCGGCGCAGTTTGTTCGGCTAAACCGGCTCTACAGCCGCCGGGGCACGCTCGGCCGCCGCCGGTTCGCCCGCGGCCAGGGCGCGCAACAGCACCTCGGCGAGCGCCTGCACGGTCATCGGCTTGGCCAGGAACTCGGTCATGCCGGCCTCGGCGCAGGCCTGCCGGTTGTCCGCGAAGGCATCGCCGGTAAGGGCCACGATCGGCATTTCGGCCAGCCATCCGCCGCGCGCGCGAATCGCGCGGGTCGCCGCCAGCCCGTCCATCACGGGCATCTGGCAGTCCATGCAGATCGCGTCGTAGCGGCGCTGCCCGGCGGCGTGCACGGCCTCCAGCCCATTGCCCACCGCATCGAAGCCGATGTGCAGGTTGGTCAGCATGCGGTCGAGCACGAACCGGTTGATGGGATCGTCCTCGGCAACGAGAATGCGCGGGCGGCCTTGCCGGCCTTCCAGCCAGGCCTTGAGCCCGGCCACGCCATTGCGTTTTGCCGGCGCCGGTGCCGCGCTGCTGGCGCAGGGCAGCGTCAGGCGGAAGCGGAATGTCGAACCCACGCCCGGGGTCGACTCGACGGCGATGGTGCCGCCCATCCGTTCGACCAGCCGCCGGCAGATCACCAACCCGAGCCCGGAACCGCCGAAGCGGCGGTTGATCGAGCCGTCCGCCTGGGTGAACTCGTGGAACAGCCGCTCCAGGGTTTCCGGCTCGATGCCGATGCCGCTATCGCGCACGAACCATTCCAGCGTCGCCGCCTGGTCGGTCACCTCCAGGCGGCGCGTGTGCACCGCGATCTCGCCGTGCGGGGTGAACTTGATGGCGTTGGAGACCAGGTTCATCAGCACCTGGCGCAGCCGCCCGGGATCGCCAAGCAGCGCGGGCGGCAGGTCGGGATCGGCGGTCACCCGCATCACCAGGCCCTTGCTGCGGGCGTGCTGGCCGAGCACGCTTTCCACGCTCGCCGCCAGCCCGGCGGGCGAGAACGGCACGTGTTCCAACGCCAGCGCGTTGCCCTCGAGCTTGGAGAATTCAAGGATATCGTTGAGGATCTGCATCAGGCTGTCGCCCGAATCGCGGATCGTGCCGATCACCTGCCGCTGTTCGTCGGTCAGCTCGCCTTCCAGCAGCGACGAGGCCAGCCCCAGCACGCCGTTCATCGGCGTGCGGATTTCGTGGCTCATGGTGGCGAGGAACATCGACTTGGCGCGGCTCACCTCCAGGGCCTGCTGCGCCCGCTGGTGGAGCTTCTCGGCCCGCTGCTCGGCGCGCTGCGCGCGCACGCGGTCGGTGATGTCCTGCACCGTGATGAGCCAGCCGCCGCGTTCCAGTCCCCGGCGATCGATGCTCAGCGTGCGGCCGTCCGGCAGGTCGGTCTGGCTGGCCTCGGGCGCGGTTGCCTCCGGCGGCAGGGCGATCAGCCTGCACAGCACGTCGCCCAGGGGACCGTGCCGCGCCAGCAGGTCGGCGACCTCGGCGGGCGTGCGGCCGACCAGCGCAGCCGCCCCGTCGAGCCCGAACATCTCCAGCAGGCGCCGGTTGGCCACCACGATGTGCCGGTGGGAATCGAGCATGCACAGGCCCTGCGACATGTTGTCCAGCGCCGCCTCGAACAGGCTCTTTTGCCGGGCCAACTGGTCGAGCGCCCGGTTCAGCGCGCGGATCGGCAGCCCGCGCACCGCCAGGAACGCCAGGCCGGCGAGCAGCCAGTTGAGCAGCGTCACCATGGCCACCGACCACAACACCGGCGCCAGGCGGGTGGCGGCCACGAAGCTGCCGACCTCGTTGCCGGCGACCACGATCGGCGCCGCCTCGCGCAGGGCCAGCCCCTCGACCGGCGGTCCTTCCTCGACCACCACGCGCCCCTGCCTGTCGCGCACGGATTGCTGCACCGGGTAGGCATTCGGCAGGTGGATCAGTTCGCTGAGGTGCAGGCCCTGGTACTGCCACAGCGTCGGGTGCGTATAGATGAAGCGGGCGACCTGGCTCGCCCCGAGCGTGGCGGTGAACTGCAACGACCGGCTTTGGTCCCAGAGCTCGTCGGCCAGGAAGCCGATCGGCCCGGCGATGCCGATGGTCAGCGCCACCGCCAGCGGCACCGCGTCGATCAGCCGGTGAGCGCCCGCTGGCGACATCGCACGCATTTACTCGCCGTCCAGTTCGCAGCCGGCTTCCCGCATCAGTGCCTGCCCCTGCGCAGAGTGCAGGAAGGCGAGCAGCCGTTGCACCGCCGGCCTCGGTTGCCCCGATTCGACCAGGAAAAACGGCTTGCGGTAGCGGTAGCTGTCGTCCTGCAGGCTGGCGACGCTCGGGGCGACCCCATCGATCGGCACCATCCGCAGGTCGGGCCGTTCGGTCAGGATCTGGGTGAGGGTGGTGCCGATCAGCGAGCCCGGGAGGCGGGCGGCGATTTCCACATTGTCCTGGTCGGTCGAGGCGAGCGGAATGTCGTCGCGCCGGCGCAGGGCCGCGACCGCCTGCTCGGTGCCGGGAAACAGCGCGAACATCACCAGGTAGTCGGTTTCGGTGCTGGGCCGCAGCACCACCCGCACCGGGGTGCCGTCCGGCCAGGCGGAGTCCGGCGCCGCGAACAGCCGTGCCACGGCGCCTTGCGTCAGCGAAGGCGGATCGCGCTGGGTGGTCGCCAGCACGTAGAGCGTGCGCAGGCCCAGCACCGTCCGCAGCCCGGCGGCCATCTCCGCCACGCTCAACGGGCGCCCCGCGACGACCAGGTCGAGCACGCCGTCGATCGCCGCTCGCAGCCCGCCGGCGGTGCCGAGCGCCGGCAACACCTCGATCCGCAGGCCGGCCGTGGGGCCCCAGCTGCGGGCAACCCGGGCCATCATGCCCATCGCCCCGCCGGTGCCGCCGATGCGCAGCGTGCCGCTGTCCGCCAGCGCGGCGCACGGCCACAGCAATGCGACCAGCATCAGTCGCATGCCGAGCGATCGTAATTTGCCCGGAAGCTTCTCCACGGCACGGCCCTCGTCCGATGGCCGGGCGACATTAGGCCCGGGACGTAAAACACCGATGAATCCGCGGCCTTGCCGGGAAACACGGGAGCTGACCGCGCGATGTGACGCATCGCGGTTGACGCGGCATCGCAGCGGCATGCACATCCGCATGTCATTGCATCGGGAGACTCGGCCATGCGCCGTCTATGGGTCCTGGGGCTGCTGTTGGTACTGGGGGCCTGTGCGCAGGCCGACCTGTCCGGGCAGCGCTTCGTCGTGTATTTCCAGCAATGGTCGGCCGGCCTCGACGACGGCGCCAAACAGGTCGTCGCCAGTGCCGCCGGCTGGGCCAAGGCGCACCCGAACCTGCCCGTCGCGGTCAACGGCTTCGCCGATCCGGAAGGCAGCCCGCAGGCCAACCGCGACCTCTCGCGCACCCGCGCGCAAGTGGTGGCCGACGAGCTGACCGGCCAGGGCGTCGCCGCGCAGCGGATCAGCGTCGATGCCCGCGGCTCAGTCGGGTTTGCCATGGACTCGCAGGAATCCCGCCGGGTGACGATCGTCCTCGGCGGCGGCTGAGTGCCCGACGGCGGCCGCATTCGCGCCGGGGCGCCGGCGGGCGCCCCGCAGGAAGTGTTGCGCCGCGTGTTCGGTTTCCCGGCGTTCCGCGGCCTGCAGCAGCAGACGATCGACCACGTGGTCGCCGGCGGCGACGCGCTGGTGCTGATGCCCACCGGCGGCGGCAAGAGCATGTGCTACCAGATCCCGGCGCTGTGCCGTCCCGGCACGGCGGTGGTGGTCAGCCCGCTGATCGCCCTGATGGACGACCAGGTGGCCGCCCTGCGCCAGCTCGGGGTGGCCGCCGGCGCGCTGCATTCCGAGCTCGAACCAGACGAGCAGCGCCGGGTCGGCCGCGAACTGGATGGCGGCCGCCTCGACCTGCTCTACGTCTCCCCCGAGCGGCTGCTCGGCAGCGGCACCACGGAGCGCCTGCAGCGGCGCGAGATCGCCCTGATCGCGATCGACGAGGCGCATTGCGTCAGCCAGTGGGGCCACGAATTCCGCCCGGAATACCGCGCCCTGGCGGGCCTGGCCGACCGCTTTCCCGGCGTGCCGCGCCTGGCGCTGACCGCCACCGCCGACCCGCGCACGCGCGACGACATCCTGGCCTCGCTGGCGATGGGCGAGGCCCGTGTGTTCGCCGCCAGCTTCCACCGCCCCAACCTGTTCCTCGCCTGTGCGCCGAAGCTGGGCGAGACCGCGCAACTGCTGGCGCTGCTGCAGCGCCACGCCGGTGCGGCCGGCATCGTCTATTGCGGCAGCCGGGCCAAGACCGAGCGGGTGACGGCCTCGCTGCGCGCCAAGGGGGTCACCGCCATCGCCTACCACGCCGGCCTGCCGGCGGACGAAAAGCGCGCCGCGCTGGTGCGGTTCCGTTCCGGCGAGGCGATCGTGATGGTGGCCACCATCGCCTTCGGCATGGGCATCGACCGGCCGGACGTGCGCTTCGTCGTGCATCTCGACATGCCGGACAGCCCGGAGGCCTACTACCAGCAGATCGGCCGCGCCGGCCGCGACGACGACCCCGCCGACACGCTGCTGCTGTATGGCGGCGAGGACATCGCCCGCGCCCGCCACTGGCTCGGCCAGTCGGCCGCGCCGGAGGCCCAGCGGCACGTGATGCGCGCGCGCCTGGAGGCGATGATCGCGCTGACCGAAACGGCGGGCTGTCGCACCCGCTCGCTGCTGGCCTGTTTCGGCGAGGAGCTCGGCCACGATTGCGGCCACTGCGACAATTGCGCGGCCCCGGTGAGCACCTTCGACGGCACCACCGAGGCGCAGAAGGTGCTGTCGGCGGTCTACCGCACCGGCCAGCGGTTCGGCGTCAGCCACGTGGTGAGCGTGCTGCTCGGCCGCACCACCGAAAAGGTCACGCACTGGCACCACGACCTGCTGTCCACTTTCGGCGTCGGCGCCGACCGGGGCGAGGGGTTCTGGCGCAGCGTGATCCGCCAGTTGATCGCCCGCGGGGCGATGGGCGTGGAGGTCGACGCGGCGGAGGGCAAGTTCTCCTCGCTGGCGCTGGTGCCCGACAAGGCCCGCCCGATCCTGCGCGGCGAGGAGCGGGTGATCCTGCGCGAGGATTCCTCTCCTCAGCGCGACCGCAAGCGGGGCTCGCCGGGTCGGGCGAGCCGGACGAAGCCGGCGGCGGTTGGGTCGGCTGATGGGGTAGGTTTCGAGGCGCTCAGGGCCTGGCGGGCGGCCGAGGCGAAGGTGCAGCGCGTGCCGCCCTATGTGATTTTCCACGACAGCGTGCTGCGCGACATCGCCGCGACGCGGCCGGCCGGCCTCGACGAGATGGGCCAGATCAAGGGAGTCGGCACAAGCAAGCTCGCCCGCTACGGCGCCGCCGTGCTGGCGGTGGTGCGCCGGGGCTGACGCCTGGCGTCATTATCCATGACAATGACGCCAGGTATCAAACCAGGCTAGGCCTTCAGCCCCCGCAGGATCTCGCGGAAGGCAACCTGGCCGGGGTCGTCCAGCCCCACGGAGCGGTCGGCGAAAATGCGCGCGCGGCCGACCTTCGCCGGCATCGAGCGCATGCGCTCCAGCGTGGCGTCGACCGCCGCGGTGGCGTCGGCGAGCATCTTGGCCGGGTCATCCTGGCCCTCGACGGCCTTGATGGCGGCATTCAGCGCGTCGAGCACCGTCTTTTCCTCCAGCGACGCCTTGCCGCGCGCCATCATCGCCGCCAGCGCGCCGGCGAGCAGCGCGGGCACTTCGGCCCACGGCACTTCGGTGCGCCCCTTGGTCGCCTTGGCCGCGCTGAGCAGCGCGGTGGCCAGCAAGGTGCCGTAGCTGGAGCCGGACGCGCGGGTGAACGCCTGCGCGCACGCCATCAGCGCCATGCCCACGTCGGCCGGCAGCGACGGCAGCGTTTTGACGATCTCGCGGCCGCCGCGCACCATGGTGACGCCGAGGTCGCCGTCGCCGAGTTGGCCGTCGAGTGCGTTCAGCTCATCGGCCGCGCCCTCCATATGCGCGGCGATGCGGGCGAGGCCGGCGGACAGCACCGGCACGGTCAGTGTCATGGCGTCAGACCCTCCAGAACGCGCAATCGGCCGGCGCCTTCAGCAATCCCTCAAGCTCGGCGTCGAGCTTGATGATGGTGAAGGAAACCCCGGTCATTTCCATCGAGCAGGCATAACGCCCGACCAACGGCATGACGATGGTGGCGCCAAGTCCGGTAAGCCGCGCATGTACCTGACGATAAAGGATCAACAGCTCTTCCGCCGGGGTGGCGCCAAGGCTGTTCACGAGCACCGAAACGCGGTCGCCGGCGTGGATGGCACGGTCGGCGAGCAGCATGTCCAGCATCTCTTTGGCAATCTCGTCGGCCGGGCGCAGCTTGCCGCGGCGCACGCCGGGCTCGCCGTGGATGCCCATGCCGATCTCCATCTCATCGTCGCCGATGGTGAAGGTCGGGCGGCCGGCCTGCGGCACGGTGCACGGGGTCAGCGCCACGCCGACGGTGCGGCAGGCATCCGCGGCCGCCTGGGCGATGCGGGTGACCTCGGCGAGGTTCTTGCCCGCCTCGGCGGCGGCGCCGGCGATCTTGTAGGCGAAGATCATGCCGGCCACGCCGCGGCGCTTGGCGGCCTCGGCCGGCGGGGCGGAGGCGACGTCGTCGGCCAGCTTCACCGAGGTGCTGGGCACATCCTCCATTTCCATCATCTCGCCGGCCATGTCGAAGTTCATGACATCGCCGCCGTAATTGCCGTAGAGGCGCAGCACGCCGGCGCCGCCGTTGGCGGCGCGCATGGCGTCGACCATCTGCTCGACCGACGGTGAGGCGAACACCTCGCCGATGGCGCAGGCGTCCAGCAGGCCGGTGCCGACATAGCCGGTGAATATGGGCAGGTGGCCCGACCCGCCGCCGGAGACCAGGCCGACCTTGCCGGCGCGGGCCGGCCCGGGGCGCTTGACCACGCGGCCGCCGGTTCCGGCGCGCTCGTAGTACTGCGGAAAGGCCAGGCACAGCCCTTCCAACGTTTCGTCGACATAGGCGAACGGATCGTTCAGGATTTTCTTCATGTCAGTTCCCTCTGCGGCACGGGGGCCGGCGCCACCATAGCCCGGCCGCGCGGCCGCGTCAGGTGGGGCAGGGCACGAAACGAACTCGCCGCCCGCGCTGGGATGGCAACCGCCATGCACGGGATGGATGCCTGGGCCGCGTGGGCGCCCAGGGGTCGCGTTCAACTGCGGCGATGCCGCGACCGTCCGGCCGAACGGCGGGTCGCCAACGTCACCGCCACCCCGCCCGTCACTATCCCCATCGCCACCGGCAGCAGCCAGACCGGGCGCACCAGCATCGGCACCACCAGGTTCAGCCACAGCCAGTCCGGAATGCCCTTGCGCACCGCATCCTGCAAGGCCGCCAGCCCGCCGTAATCGACCGCCGCGACGGCCTGGCCGAGCGGCAACTCGGCCGGCAGCATGAGCGCCAGCGCGAAGGCGAGCACCAACAGCAGCGCCGCCACCACCGCCAGGATGCGGGCCACGATCACGCGAACAGCCGCTCGTTCTTCAGGCCATCGTACAGCGCGGCCACGTAGTCGCCGTAGCCGTTCCAGATCTTCGTCTTCACCATCTCGTTGCTGCCCAGCAGCCGCTCCTCCGCCTGGCTCCACCGGGGATGCGGCACCTCCGGGTTCACGTTGGCCCAGAACCCGTATTCGCTGTCCTGCAACTGCTGCCAGTAGCTCACCGGGCGCTGGTCGGTGAACTCGACCTTGACGATCGACTTGGCGGACTTGAAGCCGTACTTCCACGGCAGTGTCACCCGGATCGGCGCGCCGTCCTGGCGGGGAACGATTTTGCCGTACATGCCGACCGACAGGAACGCCAGCTCGTTGGTCGCCTCCGCCAGCGTAACGCCCTCGATATACGGCCAGGGATACCAGCTCTGGGTCAGCCCGGGCATGGTCTTGCGGTCCATGAGCGTGGTGAAGCGCAGGTATTTGGCCGAGGAGGTCGGCTCGGCCAACTTCACCAGCTCGGCCATCGGAAAGCCGGTCCATGGCACCGTCATCGCCCAGGCCTCGACGCAGCGGTGGCGGTAGACCCGCTCCTCCAGGTGCACCTGCTTCAGCAGGTCCTCCAGCGCGATGCTGCGGGGCTTGGCCACCATGCCGGCGAGCTCGATGCTCCAGGGGTCGACCACCAGCGCCTGGGCGGCCCCGGCGACCGATTTCTCCGAGCCGAATTCGTAGAAGTTGTTGTAGGTGGTCGAGTCCTTCTCGGGGGTGAGCTCGCGGCCGGGCGCGTACCTGTCGTTGTGCGGCGCGGGCAGCGGCTTCAGGTCCTGCTGCGGGGGCGCATCGCCGCCGAACAGTCGCCATTGCGCCGCCGCCGGGCCCGCCATGGCGATCGCCCCGACGCCGCCCAACAGGCCGCGCCGCGCCAGCACCACCGCTTCCGGCGTCGCCTCGCGCTCCGGGATGCTCCAACCCGGCCGTCGATGGATCAGCATGTCGCTCTTCCTTCCCCCTGATGGCGTCCGCTGCCTGCCCGGCGGGCCGCTCGGCGGTAGTGTGCCCCGACCCGGCTCGCCCGATCAATCGGCGTGTCGGCCGATCCCCTGGCATTGATTCATTGCCCGTCCTCTGTGACAGTCCCCGCGCGACGCCTTGACACGGAAAGAAGCACCATCATGCATCTCGCACGTTTTCCCCGCGTGAAGATCTGTCATGCCCCGACCCCTCTGGAGTTCATGCCGGGGCTTACCAGGCTACTTGGCGGGCCGCAGCTCTGGATCAAGCGGGACGACTGCACGGGGCTTGCCACCGGCGGGAACAAAAACCGGAAACTGGAGTTCCTGGTCGGCGAGGCGCTGGCCCAGGGCGCCGACACGCTGGTCACCCAGGGCGCCGTGCAGTCCAACCACGTGCGCCAGACCGCCGCCGCGGCGGTCAAGTTCGGGCTGCGCTGCGTGGCCCTGCTGGAGCACCGGGTGCCGACCAACGACCCCGACTACCTCGATGGCGGCAATGTGCTGCTCGACCGCCTGCTCGGCCTGCAGATCGAGTACCGCGCGGCCGACACCAACATGCAGGCGCCGCTCGCGCCCGACCACCATCTCGGGATTGTCCGCCTTGACCGCGGTCGAATAGACGATGGCCGAGGCGCCATCGACGTGGGCGGCGTCATGGCCGATGAAGATGCGCG
>CAIMEK010000014.1 GCA_903839965.1 uncultured Acetobacteraceae bacterium
CTGCGTTGATCTTCTGCTCAGATATGGTACGGCGTGCGCGCCCGGCGCAAATTGTCCAACCCGCGCAGCCCGGTCAGCCCGGCCACGATCAGCCCGCCGAGCCGCGCCGGCTCGAGGCTGGCATAGCTGTCGACGGCGAGCATGTCGGCCTGCCCGGGCAGCAGCAGCAACACGGCGACCAAGCCGGCGCCGAATTGCAGCGCGGCAAACGCCATCGGTTCGCGCAGTTTCGAGCGCTGCGTCACCACCGAGCCGAACGCGACGGCAAACAGCAGCAGAGCCGCCAGCAGAAATTGCCAGGACTGCGCGATGAACCCGAACGCGCCGCTGCCGATCGCCGTTGGCGCATACGAGCCGAGACTGTTCAGCGTCGAGCGAAGAATGGCTGCCAGAACACCCGGAAGGTGTTGAAGCTGTTCAACAGCCCATTCCAGAATCGGGATGACAAGGTCCATTTCTGCCTCCGGATATCACGGCCTGCCGACACTTCCCCTGCTGAAGCCCGCCCAGGAGGACCTGGATTTTCGGCGCTCCGCCGCAGCGCGATATTATCCCGCACCAGCAGGTTTCGCAGGGCGCTTCACCGCGATGTGTGTGGCGGCGAGGTCCGCAGCCCCGCTCATCGACGATTTGTCAGCCGGAGCCGCGCAGCATCATCGGCTCGAACCCGTGCCGCGTCATCCGGCCGAACGGCACTTCGAAATGGCCGGCGCCCACCACCCAGTCCTCCGCCAGCACCCGGCGGGCCAGCACGCGGCGGGTCGCGGTGGCCTGGGCGGGATCGTGGTCGGCGCGGTGGCACCAGCCCGGTTTGGCGATCTGCACCGGATTGTGCCAGGCGTCGCCGGCAATCAGCAGCAGCTCCCCCACCAGCACGCCGCAATGCCCCGGCGTATGGCCCGGCGTCGGCAGCAGCACCACCGCCTCAGTGGCCTCGTGGCCCGGCGCAACCTGCCGCACCCGCTCCGCCAGCGGCAGCAGCGTCGTGCGGAAGGCCTCCACGTGGTGCGGCTTGCCCGCCGCATCGCCCTGGCGCGTCCAGTGCTCCCACTCCGGCTGGGCGATGGCGAACGCCGCATTCGGCAAATTCGGCGCCCAGCCGATATGGTCGATATGCAGGTGGGTGAAAACCACCAGGTCGATGTCCGCAAGTTGCACCGACACCTCGCGCAGCGCCGCGTCCAGCCGGCCCGCCAGCCCGGGGAAATACGCCACCGGCCCGGGCCCGATCCCAGCATCCACCAGCACATTGCGGCCCGCCTTCTGCAGCAGCCAGCAGCCGAAGCGGGTGCGGAATTCGCGCCCCGGCAGCCAGCGCGCCGCCAGGTCCGGTCGGCTCTCGACCGGGGCCTCGGGGAAGGAGTAGGCAACGGGCGCGGCCGGCGGCACAGCATCGGTCAGCGCCGTCACGGTCCAGTCGCCAGCCCGGAGGGAAGCCCATGTCTGTCTCACGACGAACCATCCTCGGCGCCGCCGGCGCTGCTGCGTTCGCCCCCGCCGCGCGGGCGCAGGGCGTCACCATCGAGTACTGGCAGTACTACTTCAAGGAACGCGTCGCGGCGATGGACGAGCTGATCGCCCGCTTCCAGGCCGCCAATCCCGGCATCACCGTCCGCCACACTCATTTCCCCTATG
Organism: uncultured Acetobacteraceae bacterium; assembly: GCA_903839965.1. Taxonomy (GTDB): domain Bacteria; phylum Pseudomonadota; class Alphaproteobacteria; order Acetobacterales; family Acetobacteraceae; genus Rhodovastum. The sequence goes on from CAIMEK010000014.1 coordinate 1,636, forward strand.
CCCAGTACCGCACCAAGGTCGGCGCCGCGGTGCCGGCCGGGGAGGGGCCGGACGTGCTGCAGCTCTATTACGGCTGGCTGCGCGACTACCGCCGCGCCAACCTGCTGCAGAAGCTGCCCGCCGACCTGTTCCCGCCGGATGCCATCGACGCCGCGTTCTTCCCGGTGGTGCAGCAGATGCGCGACGGCGGCGCCTACTGGGCGCTGCCCACCGCCATTCGCAGCCTCGGCCTGTTCGCCAACCGCCGCCTGCTGGAAGCGGCCAAGCGGCCGGTGCCGGCGACGCTCGACGACATGGTGGCAACCGCGCTGGCGATCGCCCAGCACGACGTCGCCGGCAACCTCATGCTCGAAGGCACCACGATCGGCCTGCCCAGCCAGGACAGCCACTGGTGGCGCGAGGTGCTGGTGCGCCAGTTCGGCGGCCGCCCCTTCTCCGACGATTACCGCCGCGTGCTCTACGGCGACGACGCCGGCGCCGCCGCGCTGCGCTGGTACACCGACCTGCAGCTCCAGCACCATGTCGCGCTGGCCGGCTTCATGACCGAGGGCCAGGCCGCCTTCCGCGCCGGCCGCGTCGGCCTGCATGTCAACGGCTCGTTCCTGGTCGGTCCGCTGCAGGCCAGCAAGGGGCTGGACTGGTCGGTCGACGAGCTGCCCACCCACAAGGGCATCCGCGCCAACTACGCCTCCTATTGGGTGAACGCGGTCGCCGCCGGCCGCGCGGGCGCGCAACGCGAGGCAGCGTTCAAATTCCTCGCCTTCCTCGCCACCGACGCCGCGATGGCGCTGTGGCTGGACCGCACCGGCGAGCTGCCGGCCCGCCCGAGCGCGGCGCTGGCGCCGGCGGTGCTCGCCAACCCGGCCTATGGCGGGCTGGCGCGCGGGCTGGCCTATGCGGTGGCCACCGACTTCGTCGACGAGGACGCCCAGCGCGCGGTGTTCATCGCCATGCTGGACAGCGTGCTCATCAAGGGCACCGAACCGGAGGCGGCGGTGCGCGAAGCGGCCGCCGCCGAGCAGAAGCTCATCGATGCGTACTACGCCAAGGGCTGAGGCGGTGGACGCCGCCGCCCCGCCGGTACGCCGGCCGTTCTACGAAACCCTCGGCATCGCCCTGCTGGAGGCGCGGGACGGGCGGTCGCGCGTGCGCATGCCGGCCAACCCCGGCCTGGCCAACGGACGCGGCGACGTGCATGGCGGGGCGATCGCGGCGCTGCTGGACGCGGCGCTGTCCAGTGCCGCGCGCTCCAGCCTTCCGGCCGGCCACAGCACCGCGACCATCACCTACACCACCAGCTTCCTGCTGCCGGGGCGCGGCACGCTGACCGCCGAGGGGGAGGTGCTGCGCGGCGGGCGCACCATCGTCTCGGTGGCGGCGCGCGTGCTCAACGAGCAGGGCGCGCTGGTGGCCCACGCCGTCGGCAGCATGCGCGCGATCCGTCCGAAGGATTGACCCGCGCCGCTGTGGTCAATACAGTGGTCATACCACAGACGCCGCCAGTCCCGTGAGCCAAAGCGCCACAACCGCCCCCGAGGAAACGGTCCACAGCGGTTCCGACCGCGTGCTGTTCTACCTCCGCGACCAGTTCCGCGCCGGCGGCATCCGCCCCGGCGACCGCCTCGCCCCCGAGCGCGAGCTGTCCCTGCAGCTCGGCGTCTCCCGCCCGGTGCTGCGCGAGGCGCTGCGCGCGCTGGCGATGATCGGCGTGGTGGAAATCCGCCACGGCGTCGGCACCGTGGTGCGCCGCCCCGACGTGTCCGCCCTCGGCGACTTCTTCGCCATCGCCCTGGCGCAACGCCCCGAACTGGTCGACGACGTCATCGAGGCTCGCATCGCCATCGAGTGCCAGGCGATCCGCCTGGCCTGCACGCGCGCGCGGCTGACCGACCTGGAGCGGCTGCGCGCCGTGCTAGACCGCATCGACGCCACCATGGACGACCCCGAGTCCGGCGCCGCCGCCGATTACGCCTTCCACGCGGCGCTGGTGCAGGCCGCCGGCTCCGAAACCCTGCAGTGCCTGTACCAGGCCATGGCCGACCTGCTGCGCCGCTCGCACCGCGACCGCCGCGAGCTGGTGCGCCGTTTCCCCGACCTCAGCCTCGACCTGGCGCAGGACCACGCCCGCATCTTCGCCGCCGTGGTGGCGCGC
>CAIMEK010000015.1 GCA_903839965.1 uncultured Acetobacteraceae bacterium
CGGGCTGATCAACCAGATCGAGGGCGGGGCGTAGTCCTGGCGGCGAGCGGGACGCTGTGCGAGGCCCTGCACTGGGAGACCGATGGTCCGACCGTGCAGGGTGGGCGGATTATTCGGTGCAACGGTTTTCGGAGACGCCGGCGATCACGGTGGAGATCATCGCCGACCCAGGCGACGCTGCGCCGGGCGCCGGCGAGGAGGCGGCGGGGCCGACCGCGGCGGCGCTCGGCAATGCCGGGGTTGGGTGCCGACACTGCAAAGGGGCTCTTACCAGCGATGTCGTCGCAAAACTCGGCTTAGACGCGGCCATCTTCTAATATTGCCGGGAGGGTGGCGGCCGTCACACCGGAGAGACCTAAGCGCTTCAATGTCCAGCCATCTTTGGCGTGGTTCACGCCTGCGACGGCGCTTGCAAGACCGATCGTCGCATCCATGACGGGCGTCTCGATCCCAAGCAGCCGGCCGAGGGTCGCTGCCGGAACCAGCTGCGTCGGCACTTCCTCCGCAATGTAGCGGTGGTGAAAATCGCGCGGTGCCGATGCGTTCTGGTAGGCAGGCACCTTGAGAACGGTGTCCAGGAAGCCTTCGCCGACCACTCCGTAGTAGTCCGTCAAGATCGCCTGAATCGGTTTTACGGTGCCGCCCAACGCGGCCACGATCGACATGCGTTCGCGGTCGAGCGCCTCCACAGCGCGGGCGACGGAGGGAGTGATGTCGTACGAATTGTAGGTCAGCGGTGCTTCGCGATCGATGCGCACCGCGTTCATCAGCATGGGCAGCGGATGGAGCAGCATCCCCGGCCCTTGCAAACCGGCTTCCAGCACGTTGGCTGCGGGCGTGAATTCCGGAAAATCCTCAGCCAGCCGCTGCATCACCTGAGCTCGCTCACGGTTGGGAAAAACGCCGAGGAAAGCTTGCTTCTTCTTGTCGGCAACCACGACCTTGGCTTCAGGCGTGCGGAAGCCGGCATAGAGCAGGTCCGCAGCCTGCGCCAACAGCACGCCTTCTACGCCCGCCCGCTTCAGCATCGCCGCCCACACCAGCGCGCCGCCTACGCCGCCCGGGTTCAGCAGCACGATCTGGCCCGGCCGGAGATACGGCAATACCTGCTCCGCCAGGGCCACGTGGTGCTGCCCCGGCACGACAACGATCACCACGTCGACCTCCGCGACCGTGGCCAGGTCGTTGGTGATTCGCTGCAAAGGGGCGAAATGGTTACCGATGCCGCCTGCGAAATGTACAACACGGCTCTCGACGAGAACGCCCCCCGCCGCACGGAGCGAGGTAAGCTGATGGTCGAATCGCACATGGTCGAACAGCACGGGATTGCGACCCAGCAATGCCAGCTCGGCCGCCATGGCACAGCCGCCATTGCCGGCGCCAAGCACGAGATAAGTGTTGTGGGTCATGCTCACGCGCCTCAATGCGCGCGAGCGGATGACGAGCCGTCGAAGCGGCGGTCCGGCCGATAGGGCGCGATGTCCAGGTCCGGCGCCTCGTCACGCGCCAGGTTGGCCACGATGTCGGCGGTGACGGCACCGAACGTCAGTCCGAGATGGCCGTGCCCGAATGCGTGGATGACGTTGCGGTGGCGCGCAGAACGGCCAATGATGGGCAGGGAATCCGGTGTGGAAGGGCGCGAGCCCATCCAGCGGCTGGCAACGTTCAGCTCTAGGCCACGGATCAGGCCCGCCGCACCCTGGCATACCCGCAGGGCGTTGGCATGGTCGGGGGGTGCATCGATCGCCGCGAACTCCGCCATGGTGGAAATGCACAGCCCGTGCGTCATGGTGGTGATGGCGACGTGCCAATCTCCGGACACCACGGGAACCGCGGGTGCGGCGGCCGGATCGCTGACCATGACGTGGTAGCCGCGCTCGGCGATTACCGGGAACTTTTCGCCCAGCATCCGCGCCAGCCCGCGAGACCAGGCGCCAGCCGCCAGCACGACAAGGTCGCTCTGGTGGCGCGCGACATCCGTCACTACGTGCTCCACCCCGCCAGGCCCTGTTTCCATGCCCCGCACTTCCTCGTGCAGCACGCGCCCGCCGCGGACAACAAACGCGCCGAGGATGGCCTCCGTCAGGTCAAGTGGCCTGGTCGCGGTACGCACGATCGGATAGTACACGCCGTGCACCGCACGATCCGAAATAGCCGGCTCGAGTTCGCGCAACTGCGCGCCGGACATTTCGTGTGCTTCGATGCCGTGGCGGCGGCGCAGGTCGATGCCCGCGCGGTCGCCGGCGAAGGAGGCCTCCGACTCGTAGGCGAAAATCAACCCTCGGCAATAGATCAGTTCTGGCCGGCCGATTTCCGCCAGCAGCGAATCATAGGCGGTGCCGGCGTGGGCAAGCAGGGCGGCACGGGCGCTCGAAATCGCTTCCACACGCGCCGGCGACAGGTTGCGCGCAAACTGCAGCAGCCAGGGTGCGGCCGTGGGCAAGTGACGCCACCGCACCACCAATGGATGCCGGGGATCGAGCAGCATGCGCGGCACGTCCTTAAGCATGCCGGGCATGCCCAACGGTGGCACGGAGGCAAGCCCGATGCTGCCGGAATTGCCGAATGAGGCAGCGTAGCCCGGCCTGTCCTTCTCGATCAGCGACACGCCGAAGCCCTGGCGCAACAGCGCGTAAGCGCAGCACACGCCGATAATGCCACCGCCGATGACGACCGCTTTCGGAGGGGTGCCGGACGGATTCTTCGCAATATTCAAGGAAGGTTTCTCCTTAGCGCAGGTTAGGGAACGTCATCGCGGATGCAGGCTTTCCAATGGCCCGGCGCGACTTCCACCAAGGGCGGCACGATGCGGGCGCAATCGGCGAGGGCGTAGGAACACCGGGTGCGGAAGACGCAGCCGCTCGGCGGCGCCTCGGGGCGGGGAATCTCGCCGCGCAGGGGTTGGTGGACGGCACGGCGGCGGGGATCGGGAACCGGCGCCGCGTCGATCAGCGCCGCCGTGTAGGGGTGCCGCGGAGCCGCGTAGAGCCGGCGGCTTGGAGCCAACTCCATCACCCGCCCCATGTACAACACGGCCACCCGGTCGCTTACGTGCTGTACCACCGCCAGGTCATGCGAAATGAACAGCATGCCCAGGCCAAGGCGCTTCTGCAGATCCTGCAGCAGGTTCAGCACCTGCGCCTGTACCGACACGTCGAGCGCGGATACCGGCTCGTCCGCGATGATATAGGCGGGCTCGACAGCCAGTGCACGGGCGATGCCGATCCGCTGGCGTTGGCCGCCGGAGAATTCGTGCGGGTAGCGCCCCATCGCGTCGGGCGGCAGTCCGACCTGCTCCAGCAGTGCGGCCACCTGTCCCGGCCAGTCCTTCGATATTCCGATCCGGTGGATGGCGAACGCTTCGGAAATCGCCTGCTGCACCGTCAGCCGCGGGTCCAGGCTGGAATACGGATCCTGGAAAATCATTTGCACATGCCGCCGCATCGGCCGCAGGGCGGCGCGGCTCAATTCCGTAACGTCCTGGCCGTCCACGCGAATGCGGCCCGCGGAAGGCCGCAACAGACGCAGAATGGCGCGGCCGATCGTAGTCTTGCCGCAGCCGGACTCCCCGACCAACCCCAGCGCTTCCGCGCGTGCAAGCGTGAGGCTGACATCGTGCACCACCGTCAGGGCGCGTGGCCGCAGCCAGCCGCCGCGGGCAGCGTAGCTGACCTGTAGGTTCTCCACCTCGATCACGCCGCGATGTCCCGCCAACGGACGCAGCGCACGGCCTGGCCATCGGATGCAGGCTCCAGCGGGGGCACGGCCTCTGTGCAGCGCGGCTGCACGAACGGGCAGCGCGGCGCGAAGGCACAGCCCGGGGGCAAGTCGAGCGCACTCGGCATCTGGCCGGCGATTGCCTCCAGTTTCCCGTGCCCGGCGTCCCCGCCTCGCTCCAGTCGCGGCAGGCTGCGCAACAGGGCGCGCGTGTAGGGATGGCGCGGCCGGTCGAACAACGCCACCACGCTGCCTTCCTCGACGATACGGCCGGCGTACATCACCGCCACCCGGTCAGCGATTTCCGCCACCACGCCGAGGTTGTGGGTGATGAACAGCATGCCCATGCCGAACTCATCGCGCAGGCCGCGCATCAACTCCAGCACCTGGCCCTGGATCGTCACGTCGAGCGCCGTGGTCGGTTCGTCGGCGATCAGCAGGCCCGGCGTACAGACCAGTGCCACCGCAATCATCACGCGCTGGCGCATCCCGCCGGAGAGATGGTGCGGGTAATCCAGCGCCCGCCGCTCCGGTGCGGCGATGCCGACGCGCGCCAGCATCTCGACCGTGCGCCGCATGGCGGGCCGGCGTCCGAGGCCGGTATGCGCCCGCAGGACTTCGGCCACCTGTTCGCCCACCGTCAGCAACGGGTTCAGGCTGGTCATCGGCTCCTGGAAGATCATGCTCATCGCGCTGCCGCGCAGCCGCCTCATCTGGCGCTCGCTCGCCACCACCAGGTCATGCACGCCGCCATCCCAGTGGAACCGCATCCGGCCACCGACGATGCGGCCTGGCGGCGAGGGAAACAGCCGCATGACGGAGAGCGACGTGACCGACTTGCCGCTGCCAGACTCGCCCACCAGGGCAAGCGTCTCACCGCGGCACACAGTGAAGCTGACGCCGTCCACGGCCCGTGCCTCACCATCGGACGTGAAGAACGAAGTGCGGAGATCGTCGACCTCGAGCAGTGGCTTCCCCGCGCTCACGTCAGCCTCCGCAGCCGCGGGTCCAGCACGTCCCGAAAAGCGTCGCCCAGGATCTGCAGGGACAGCACGGTGAAGAGGATGGCGAAACCCGGCGCCAGGATGAGCCATTCCGCCCGGTCCAGGTATTGCTGCCCGCCGGCGATCATATTGCCCCAGCTTGGCGTGGTCGGCGGGATACCGGCGCCGAGGAACGACAAGGCGGCCTCCGTCAGGACGGCCGCGGCGAAGGTGAAGGTCGCCTGCACGATCAGCAACGAGAATATGTTGGGAAGCAGGTGCACGCGCACGATCCGCACATCGCCGGCGCCCAGCGCCTCGGCGGCTTCAACGAACTGCGTCCGCTGCAACACCAGCGCCGCGCCGCGCACCAGCCTGGCGACACGGGGCGTGTACACCGTGCCCAGCGCCAGCACGACATTGACCAGCGAGGGGCCCAGCGCCGCCATCAGCGCAATCGCCAGCAAAATGTCCGGGAACGCCATCAGTGCATCGCTGAAGCGCATCACCAAGTCATCCAGCCATCGCACATAGCCGGACAGCAGGCCCAGCACAGTGCCCGCGGCCGTGGCAAAGATCACCACCAGCGTGCCCGTCAACATCGACAACCGCGCCCCGAACAGGAGCCGGGAAAACTCGTCCCGCCCGAAATCGTCCGTGCCGAGCCAGTTGCGGCCGGAAGGCGGCATCAGACGATGAAAGACGTCCATGCGCTGGGGATCGTACGGCGCGACCAGCGAGGCGAGCACCGCCGCGAGGAGAACGACGGCCAGGATCACCATCCCCGCCACCGCCATGCGTCGGCGCAACAGCCGGCGCCACACGGCTTTTTCCCGCGCCATCCTCAGTCCCTCAGCCGAGGGTCGAGCACGAGATAGAGCAGGTCGGTCGCCAGGTTGATCAGCACGTAGATGCCCGAGATGACGAGCAGCGCGCCTTCGATCACCGGATAATCCCGCCGCAGCACGGCGGAGACGATGAGGTTCCCGACGCCGGGAAGGCCGAACACCGTTTCGGTGACGATGGCACCGCCGATAAGCGTGATCACCGTCAGCCCCACCACCGTCAGTACCGCCGTGCGTGCGTTGCGGAAGGCGTGCTTGATGACCACGGAGGCGGACGACAGCCCCTTCGCTCGCGCGGTGCGCACGTAGTCCTCATCAAGGACGTCCAGCATCGCCGTGCGGGTCAGCCGCAGGATCAGCGCCATGTTTGGCAACCCCACCGCGATGGCGGGCAGCACCAGGCTGTGCAGGTGCGCCGCCCATCCCGCATCCGGTGCGCCGTAGCCGGCCACGGGAAACATCTTCAGCCGCACCGAGAGGTGCTCGATCAACGTCAGCCCGATCCAAAAGCTGGGCAGGCTGGCAGCGGTCATCGCAATCCCGGTGACGGCCTGGTCAAGCCAGCTGCCCCGTCGCAACGCGGAGAACACGCCAACCGGCACGCCGATGCAGGTGGCCAGGGCGGCGGCCATGAGGGTCAGTTGCAGCGTCACACCCGTCCGGCTCAACAAGGCGGCGGCCACGCTCTGGTTCAGAAACAAAGATTGCCCGAGGTCGAGCTGCGCCGCGTCCACCAGGAAGCGGACATATTGCAGCAGCAGCGGCGCATCGAGGCCGAGCCGCGTGCGCAGTTCTGCCACCTGGGCCTCGGTTGCGGACGGCCCAAGCATGACGGCGGCCGGGTCGCCGGGGATGACGTGAATGATGGCGAATACCACGGTGGCCACGAAGAACATGACCACCAGCATTCCGCCGCCCCGGCGGAGCGCGATGCGTGCAACTGCATTCACGGCGGCGGCCGCCGGTGTCGCGGTCGGCGGCTGGACACGCTCAGGCTTTGCGGGCTGCCCAGAATGGCGTCAGTGGCAAGTCCGGAACGCCCGTCACGCTCTTCTGGCGGGCGAGCAGGCCGTAATATTTGCCGAGCTGGATGGTAGGCGCCTCGTGCATCAGCAAGTCCTGCAGCTTGCCCCACACCCGGGCACGCGCGGCCTGGTCGGTGGCGGAGCTGAACTCTTGGAGCAACTGGCGCTTGTCGGTCGTGTCCCACCAGCCCGGGTAAGCCGGGCTGAGGATGGTGATCAGCGCCGGATCCGGCACGAAGGCGTGGAAAGTGACGAAGCCTTCCCATATCGCCGGGTCGAAGCGGCGGGACATCACGGAGGCCCAGTCCATCAGCTGCAGGTCCACCTTGAATCCGGCATCCTGCAGGTTCTGCATGATCACCAGCGCGGCCTTGTAGATGTAGTCGTATTGCTGGCTGGTCAGGATGCGGAACGGTTCGCCCTTGTAGCCGGCCTGCGCCAACAGCTTCTTCGCCGCCGCCGTGTCCTTGCGGTTGTAGAGCGCGGCACCCGCCTCCGACCCATACGGTGACCAGTTCGGATAAAGGCTCGATCCAAGCTCGAAAAACTGTGGCGAGCCCATCGCCGCCGTCATGATGGCGTCGTGGTCCAGCGCCGCTTGGGCGGCCTGGCGGATCAGCGGGTTGGTGGTCAATCCTTGCTTGCCGTTCATCACCATGAACAGCCAGCCGCCCGGTTTGGTGATCACTGGGACAATACTGGGCACTTTCTGGATTTCGGCGAAGCTGTCGGTGGAAAGCCCATCCGCCACGTCGTACTGGCCGCTCACCAGGCCTTGCAGGCGGGTATTCACGTTGGGCACGGGGATGAATGACAGCCGCTCCGAGGCAGGCGTCCGCGCCCCGGCATAGCCGGAGGCCGGCTGCGGAGAGGGCGTGTAATGTTCGGACCGGTCGAGCAGGATGTACTGGTCCGGCCGGCGCTCTGAAACACGGAACGGACCGGTACCGACCAGATCCTCGATCCGGGTGATTGGACCGTTCATCGCCGCCTCGGCCCGCGCCTTCGGTAGGATGATCGCAGTACCGCTATTGAAGGCCAGCAGCGCCAACAGCGCGGGGTATGGCGTGCTCAGCCGCAGCACCACGCGGTCGGGCGCGGGCGTCTCGATGGCGGTGACGACCGGGGCGACAAGCTGCCCGCGCGAGGAAAGCTTCATCCAGCGCCGCAACGAAGCCGCGACATCCTCCGAGGTCATCGACGTCCCGTCGTGGAACGTCACTCCGCTGCGCAGCGGAATGGCGACTGTCTTGCCGCCGTCGCTCAGTTCGGCCGGGCCGGCCGCGAGCAACGGTGCCGTCTGCCACTTCGCATCGTAGGCATACAACGTGTCGAACACGTTCTCGGTGATGGTGCTGACCAGGTCGACCGCATTCACCGTCGGATCGAGGCCCGGCGGATCGAATATGCAGGCGATGTTCAGCGTGCCGGCCGCGGTGGCGGGGGCTGCGGTGGCGCGCGGCAGCCGCACAGCGGCAAAGGCAGCGACTGCGGTCGATGCCAGGAGCAACCTACGCGTGAACATCGGCATGTTTCCTCCTCGTGCGGGGCTGCATCGGCATAGGCAAGTCTGCCCTGCGTATAACGGTTAGCAGAGCATAGTTCGTGGTTGTCAGTAACGACAATTCCGGCAAACATGCCTTGCTGATTTGGCAAGGCACATGTCGGACCCCTCTCCAGCATCCCTCGTCGGCCTTCGCGGCGGTTCTTTCCTGCAAGCCTATCGGATCTTCGCCGAAGTCGCAGCGTGCGGCTCCATGTCCCGGGCCGCCTGGAACCTTGATTTGGATGTGTCTGTCGTCAGCAGGCAGATCGCGAGCATCGAATTCGCCTTCGATTGCAGCCTGTTCGAGCGCCACAGGCGCGGCGTCCGCCCGACCGAGGCGGGTTTGCGCGTGGCGGAGCATGTGGTTCAGCTGCTGGCGGAAGAGAACCGGCTGCGGGAGGAATTGTACGACCTGCGCAAGCTCCGCATCGGGTCGCTCCGGATCGCAGCGACCGAGGGTGCAATTGCCGGTCCACTTTCGCACGCGACAGCCATTTTCGTGCGCCTTTACCCCGGCATACGCATCGAAATGTTCGAGACTTCAAGTGAGCAGGTGGTGCCAACACTGCATCGGGGCGATGCGGAACTCGGGGCGGGGTTGGACATCGGGCAGGAACGCGGCGTCGAGATCGTGGCCCACTATGATGACATCCTCGCCGCCGCGGTGGTCCCGGGCCACCCGTTGAGCCGGTTGCCGCACGTGACCCTTGAGGATCTCCAACGCTATCCGCTGGGCACGTTCGAGCGGAACTCCGGGGTCGGCCGCACCCTTCAGCGCCTGGCGGCGGGCGAGGCACCGGCCATCAATCTGGCCCTCGTCACGAACTCGCTTCACGCGCTGCGACGTTTGGCGGAAAGCGGTGCGGGCGTCGCGCTGCTCTGTCCGCACTCGATCCAGGACGAGATCCGGGAAGGACGACTGGTCGCGGTCCAGTTGTACCGGAACGGGCCGGTCCAGATGGCGCTGAATATCTGTGTCCTGCAAGGGAGGCGTCGCAGCTTCGCGCTGGACCGCTTCATTGAGGAGCTGACGCGAGACGGCTCGCTCCGACCAACTCCATGAGACTATAAGGAATTTTGCGGCAGTCACGCTGCGTATCGTCGATGCAAGTGGACAGCGCGACGCCATCGCCGGATGGGTGATGGGGTGGGAAGCGCGTTCGCTTTCTCTGCGGTCACCGGGACTTCGCCCGCCCGTTGCTTGACCTCCCGGTTCGCGATCCGGGTGTCACTCGCCCTCGAAATTAATTTTCGTGAACGAGGAATTCAAGGCCAAGCAGCACCCCTGCCGCGAGATGTAACGTTCTTATCACGGAACACACAAAAGGGAGCCCGGGGCCCGATCAATGCAGGCGCGCCGCCTGCCCGGGCCGCCAGTCCGGGTGGCCGAACACGAACTGCCAAGTCGCCTCCACCTTCTCGTCCCAAAGGTCCTTCGGGTAGGGCTCCTCCGGCAGCTCGTTCAGCACCTCCTCGATGGTCCACCGGACATCGCCGCGGGTCTGCTGGCGGCGGTGCCACTCGAACACGGCGACTTTGTCGTGCAGCCTCGCCAGCAGCGCGCGGGCGACTTTCTTGACCTCCACGTCCTGCGCCTTGGTCAGCTTGGGCTCCGGCCGGGTGAGCAGGTCGTAAATCGTCAGTTCGTCCTCGGTGAGCCCTTCCCGAGCGGCGCGGCCCTGTTCCATGTCAAGGCTGCGGATGAATACCTTCAGTTTCTCGAAGGTTTCCTCCACGTCGGCCGTGGCGGCGTTGTAGGCATCGATCAGCTTCTCCAGCTTCTCGATCAGGTCCACCCGCGAGGGGTTCTGCGCGGCCATCTTCTGGACCGCCTCGGTGGCCTTGGCGCGGAGCTGTTCCACCGTGGTGCGCGGCGCCTTCATGAACGCCTCCGCCAGCTTCTCGAAGTCGATCGCCGAGAGGTCGGTCAGGCCAGTGGTGTCGGTCCCCTCGCGCACCGGCGCGCTGATCTTCACGCCGATGATGTTCTCGTCCAGCAAAGCCTCCACCTGGGCGGCGAGCGCGGAGATGTCCGCCGGGCCGAGCTGATTGCGGATCGCCTGCGCCACCACGACGAGGGCTGCCACACGCCGCAGGAACGGCGCCGCGCGCTCGTCCGGCAGCACCGCCCGGTAGCCCCGCATGGCTGCGTCAGCACGCCGAAGGAAGCCGCGCCGGACATCGTCCGGCGCGATCAGCGCCTCCTGCGCCTGGCCGATCCGCATCGCACGCTGAAGCTTGTCCGCATCCAGGATGCCCGCGATGTCGACGCCATGGCTGGTACAGTAGCTCTCGGCCTCGGCCAGCGCCTCCTCCAGCTGCTCCACCAGGGCGCTCTTGTCCCGGATGGGCTTCGCATCCCCCTTCGGCGCCCCGTAGATAGCCAGTGCATCTTGCAGGTTCGCGAACACGCCGACGTAGTCGACGATGGTGCCGGCCAGTTTGCCCGGGGCGTTCCGGTTCGCCCGCGCGATCGCCTGCATGAGCGTGTGGTTCTTCATCGGCTTGTCGAGATACATCGTGCTGCACGCCGGCACGTCGAAGCCGGTGATCCACATGGCGCACACGAACACCAGGCGCAGGGGATGCCCGGGGTCCTTGAAGTGCCCCGCCAGGTCCTCCTCCACCATCCGCTTGCGGTGCGGGATGATGTCGAGCCCCTTGGCCTTCAGCTCCTCGATCTCGCCCTGGGACTGGCTGACC
>CAIMEK010000016.1 GCA_903839965.1 uncultured Acetobacteraceae bacterium
CTGATCGAGGTCCTGCTGGGTGCCGGAGCCGTATAGCTTGTCGATGCGTTCGGCGACGGCGGCCTCGGAGGCGACGACCGGCTCGACCTTGAGCCCGGTCATGAAGTGAATGTCGTCAAGGGCGAAGACGTTGGTGGGATCGACCATGGCCAGCGTCAGCGTCGAGCCGACGCGGCTTAGCGGCAGCACCTGGTAGCGCTTGGCGGTGTCGACCGGCACCAGCCGGGCGACCGTGGGATCGATCTCGAAGTAGGCGAGGTTGATGGCCGGAATGCCGTACTGGCGCGAGACGAAGCTGGCAATGTCGTCCTCGCTCACATAGCCCAGCCGCGCCAGCACCGAACCGAGTCGGTTGCCGGTCTCGCGCACCCGTTCAAGCGCAGTCTGAAGCTGCTGCGGGGTGATGATCCGTTCCTGGACCAGCAGGTTCCCCAGGCGCTGGGACATGGAAATCGTATCCGATCGAAGTGGGTGTGCGGCGAGCGGCCAGACCCGCCGTCCCCCGGCCATGCGGCCAGGCGTGGCCGGAGGAAGCTTGATGCTAGGTGGGGTGACAGAAACTGTCAATTTACAAGCCCAATAGAAACAGTAACTTAGGTATCATAGGTCCATGTCTCTCGTGGCTGTTGGTACGGCCCGGGCATAGGCCTTAAGTCACCGTCGGGCGGGGAAGTGCCGCGATGTGCCATTTTGGTGACACGATTTGTCACTCCAGCGGAACGAAAGGCGAGGGTACCGGTGGGGACTTGACGCGCGGGTCTACAATCGTGGCTCATGCATGAGATGGCGGCAGCTAACAGGCGGAGACGGACGATGGCGGGGATGGAGTTGAAGGACGTGGCGCCGGAGGGCGCGATGTGGTGGTGCTGCGAGTGCGGGCGCATTTCGGGGGACCGCTACGGCATACTGGCGACGCTGCAGGGGTGGACCGAGCTATGCACGCTCAAGGCGGTTCTCGTCACCGCCGGCACGATGCAGGTTGAATCCAACGGACGGGTTCGTGACGCCGAGTTGTTGAAAGAGCAGCTACCGCCGCTGATGGGCGCCGACGCGCCCGAGATTCCCCACTGACATTCAGGCCAGCAGGCGACGATAGAGGCGGGCGTAGCCGGCCGCCATCCGCCGTGCCGAAAAGCTGCGCTCCACGTGCCGGCGGCAAGCCTGCGGGTCGAGGGACGCGGCGCGGGCGATGAGCGCGGGCAGTTCGGCGGGCGTATCGGTGAGCAGGCCGGTCACGCCGTCGACGACGACCTCGGGTACTCCGCCCCGGCGCAGGGCGATGACGGGAGTGCCGCAGGCCATCGCCTCCAGCGATACCAGCGAACTGGTCTCCTCACACAGGCTCGGCACGAGCACGGCCCGCGCGTGCGCGAGCAGGTCGAGCTTTTGGGAACACGAGGGCGCTTCGACCAGGCGGACCCGTCCGCATTCCAGATGCGGCCGGATGGCGCGCGCGAAATACTGCTGGTGGTGGCGGAAGGGATAGACCTGCCCGGCAAGCACCAGCGGCGCGCCGGCCTGACGGGCGGCGTCGATGGCCAGGTGCGCGCCCTTTTCTTCGCAGATCCGGCCCAGCCACAGCAGGTAGTC
>CAIMEK010000017.1 GCA_903839965.1 uncultured Acetobacteraceae bacterium
CCTGCGCGGCGACTACCTCGCCATCGTCACCCTGGCCTTCGGCGAGATCATCCGCATCGTCCTGCTCAACTGGGTGTCGCTGACCAACGGCCCCAACGGTATTTCCGACATCCCCCGCCCCACCCTGTTCGGCCTGACCTTCTCCATGGGCGGCGGCCCAGGCACCGTTTCGAACTTCTTCGGCGTCGAGCCCGACATCAGCCAGCGCGTCGCCTTCCTCTACTACGTCATCCTCGGCCTCGCCCTGCTGACCAACTGGGTGTCGCTACGGCTGCGCCGCCTGCCGCTCGGCCGCGCCTGGGAGGCGCTGCGCGAGGACGAGGTGGCCTGCCGCGCGCTCGGCATCAACATCACCACCACCAAGCTCACCGCCTTCGCCATCGGCGCCTGCTTCGGCGGCTTCGCCGGCGCCTTCTTCGCCACCCGCCAGGCCTTCATCAGCCCCGAGAGCTTCACCTTCATGGAAAGCGCCACCGTGCTGGCGATCGTCGTGCTGGGCGGCCTGGGCAGCCAGCTCGGCGTCGCCCTGGCCGCCCTGGTGATGATCGGCGGCTCCGAACTGTTCCGCGACCTCGCCGAATACCGCATGCTGATCTTCGGCGGCGCCCTCGTCGTGATGATGGTGCTCCGCCCGCGCGGCCTGGTCTCCGGGCGCGTGCCCTCGGTCTCGCTCGGCAAGGCCCGCGAAATATCCGCCGACCTGATCGCGCAGGGACGCGGCTGATGACCTTCCCCCTGCTCGAGGTGCACCAGCTTTCCATGCGCTTCGGCGGGCTGACCGCCGTCGACACGCTTTCCTTCATGGCCCATACCGGCGAGATCACCGCGGTCATCGGCCCCAACGGCGCCGGCAAGACCACGGTGTTCAACTGCATCACCGGCTTCTACCGCCCCACCTCCGGCGGCATCGCGCTGGCCACCCCCAGCGGCAACCGGCTGGCGCTCGAGCGCATGCCCGGCCACCGCATCGCCCACCAGGCGCGGGTGGCCCGCACCTTCCAGAACATCCGCCTGTTCGCCGGCATGACGGCGCTGGAAAACCTGCTGGTCGCGCAGCACAACACGCTGATGCCCTCGGTGGTCAACGGCCTGCTGGCAGTGTTCGGCCTGGGCGGCCACGCGCAGGCCGAACGCGCCGCCATCGAGCGCGCCCGCTTCTGGCTGGACGCCATCGACCTCCTCGCCCGCGCCGACGATCCCGCCGGCGCGCTGCCCTACGGCGCCCAGCGCCGCCTGGAAATCGCCCGCGCCATGTGCACCTCGCCGGTGCTGCTGTGCCTCGACGAACCGGCCGCCGGGCTGAACCCCCGCGAATCCGAGCAACTCTCCACGCTGCTGCTGCGCATCCGCGACGGCGCCGCCGGCGAGCCGGGCTGCTCCATCCTGCTCATCGAGCACGACATGGGCGTGGTCATGCGCCTGTCCGACCACATCGTGGTGCTCGACCACGGCAAGAAGATCAGCGATGGCTCGCCCGAGCAGGTCCGCGCCGACCCCACCGTCATCGCCGCCTACCTCGGCGAAGGCGACGAGGACGAG
>CAIMEK010000018.1 GCA_903839965.1 uncultured Acetobacteraceae bacterium
CAGTCGCCGGTCAGCCGCGTGATCCGCTCCCAGTTCGTCAGGTCTTTCTGGCTGCGCCGCCGTTGCGTGTGCCGCCAGAGGTCGATGGCAAGAAAGCGGAACGTGGCCAGCGCCCGAGTGTTGGTCGGCACGGCATGGTAGTTGAACCAACCAGTGACGATCTGCCGCAGCCAAATCCCCTGCTCGGGAAGCGGCTGATGCATACGCGCACGCAGCCCCGTTTTGATTTCCCGCAGCTTCGCCCGCATGCAGTCGCGTCGGGACCTTCGCAGTAGCTGGAATTTGCCCCGCCGGCTGTTGCCGCAGATGAAGGTGAAGCCCAGGAAGTCGAAGGTCTCCGGCTTACCCTGACCGCGCTTCTCGCGGCCCGCCGGCGCAAAGCGGCCGATCCCGAGCAGACCAGTCTTATCCGGATGCAGCGACAGCGCAAACGCCTCAAACCGCCCGCGCATCGCATCGAGGAACCGATGGGCATCGGCCTCATGCTCGAAGCCGGCAACCAGATCGTCGGCATAGCGCACGATGATCATGTCCCCGGTGGCCTCCCGCCGTCGCCAGCGCTCGGCCCACAGATCGAAGACGTAGTGCAGGTAGATGTTCGCAAGCAGCGGCGAGATTACCGAACTCTGCCCCGTCCCCCTCTCACTCACCGTCACCGTCACCGTCCCGGCGTCGAGAATACCCGCCTTCAACCATCTCCAGATCAGGCGGGTAATGCGCGGATCGCCGATCCGGTGCTCGACAAAACGAATAAGCCACTGCTGGCTCACCGTGTCGAAGAACGACCGGCCGTCTGCCTTCGGTATGTACGTCCGGCGCGACGGTTGCGGCCGATAGGCTCCCCGGTGAACCCGTGCATGAAGGTCTTCCAGCCTGGGCTCGAGGGCCGTCGCGTAGGCGCCCCACGTCAACCCGTCCACGCCGGCCCGGTTCTGCGCCCGGAGCGTGCTTTGCTGATCCGCGTTCCCCTCGCTCCCCGCCCTTCGCTCCACCGACTCCGCCGCGGCTTGCGCCGCTTTGTTCGCCGGCTTCATCGCTACTATGGCAGGGTCTGACTTCTCACTTCCGTGCAGCATCGGCTTCGGCTCATCGCCTTCCCGAAGCGGACCACCAGCGAGCAACGCCAGCGGCCAGTCGTGCGATCTCCCGGTTCCCTTGCAAGGAGCGTCCGCACATGCCAAGGTCTCTGACCGCGCCGAGTGGACGGGCACTCGCGATAACGCGCCGCTCCGTGTTGCTTTCCGCTCTTCGCACGGCGTCGGCGCCTCGCCTGGGGTTCGCGGTGACAGGGCACACGCGGAGGGGAGTGCCGCCGGGAAACCCGCGGAATTCCAGGGTTTCGACTGCGGCCGTCGGTCGAAACGGCCGAAAACCATAGATACACGACACCCTCATAAGTCCATCGCAAAATGGCGCATGCACAGTAAGCGATGCTCCGCAGCCCTGGGGTTTCTGCCTTGACGTTCAGGCAGTCGGCGCAGTCGCCGTGGCACCACGGCATGAGTTCGTCGATGCGGGCCTGAGGCCAACCGTTGACGAGGCGGGTCAGCATGTCGGCGAAGTAGCGTTGCGGATCGACGCTGTTGAGCTTGCAGGTTTCGATCAGCGAGGCAATGGCGGCCCAGTGCTCGCCGCCTTCGTCACTGCCCGCGAACAAGGCGTTTTTGCGTGACAGGGCGATTGGGGGACCATTCTGCCCATCCCAGCCAGGAAGTGGAGGTCCATTACCGATGGCATGCGCTGTACGGCCGCAAGGTCCGGCAGCTATACGCTGAACGTCGATCTGGAAGAGAGATCGCTGTTGTCGAGAGCGAGCCTGGCGTGGCGATTGTCCTCGCCGCCTGGATGCTTGATCCGGCCACCTGCGCCGAGATGTCATTTGGTCCTCCGACGATCGATCTTCTCAGTCTGGCCGATCTTCATCGATTGCTGAAGGCGTTTGGACTCCGACG
>CAIMEK010000019.1 GCA_903839965.1 uncultured Acetobacteraceae bacterium
CACGCTGTTCAACGCCCTGACCGCGACCGCCGCGGCGCAGGCGGCGAACTACCCGTTCTGCACCATCGAGCCCAATGTCGGCCGGGTCGCGGTGCCCGATGTCCGGCTCGATACGCTGACGCGGATCGGCAAGTCGGCCAGGACGGTGCCGACCACCCTGGAATTCGTCGACATCGCCGGGCTGGTGCGCGGCGCCAGCAAGGGCGAGGGGCTGGGCAACCAGTTCCTGGCGAACATCCGCGAGGTGGACGCCATCATCCACGTGCTGCGCTGCTTCGAGGACACCGACGTGACCCACGTGGAGGGCAGCATCGATGCCCTCCGCGACGCCGACACGGTCGAGACCGAGCTGATGCTGGCCGACCTGGAGAGCCTGGAGAAGCGGCAGATCAACCTGCAGAAAAGGGTGCGCGGCGGCGACCGCGAAAGCGCCGCGCAACTGGCGCTGATCGACCCGATCGTCGCCGCGTTGCAGGCCGGCCGCCCGGCCCGCACGGCGATCGCGCCGGCCGATGCCGAGGCGGCGAAGCGGCTGCAACTGCTGACCGCCAAGCCGGTGCTCTACGTGTGCAATGTCGAGGAGGCGGCCGCCGCCACCGGCAACGCGCTGTCCGCCGGCATGGCGGGGAGGGCCGCCGCCGAGGGCGCGCGCGTGGTGGTGGTTTCCGCCGCCATCGAGTCGGAGGTGGCGCAGCTTCCCGAGGCCGATCGCGGCGAATTCCTGGCGGGGCTCGGGCTGCACGATTCCGGGCTCGATCGGGTGATCAAGGCTGGTTACGACCTGTTGGGACTGGTGACCTATTTCACCGTCGGGCCGAAGGAAGCGAAGGCCTGGACCATCGTGCGCGGCACCCGCGCACCGCAGGCCGCCGCGGTGATCCACAACGATTTCGAGCGCGGCTTCATCGCCTGCGAAACCATCGGCTACGACGACTTCGTCGCCGCCAACGGCGAACTGGGCGCCAAGGAAGCGGGCAAGATGCGGGTGGAGGGCAAGGAGTACGTCGTGCGGGACGGCGATGTGCTGCTGTTCCGCTTCAACGTCTGACACGCAGGAGGTGGTCCGTTGCGCATCGCGATGATCGGCGGCGGCTATGTGGGACTGGTTTCGGGTGCCTGCTTCGCCGAGTTCGGCAACGACGTGGCGGTCGTGGAGGCCGAGCCAGCCAAACTGGCGGCGCTGCGCGAGGGGCGCCTGCCGATCTACGAGCCTGGGCTGGAGCGCCTGGTGGCGGATAACGTCACTGCCCACCGGCTGACCTTCGGCAACGACATCGCCGCCGCGGTGGCCGGCGCCGAGGCGGTGTTCATCGCCGTGGGCACGCCCACGCGCCGCGGCGACGGCCACGCCGACCTGACCTACGTGTACGCCGCCGCCGAGCAGGTCGCGAAGGCGATGAGCGGCTACGCGGTGATCGTGACCAAGTCCACCGTTCCGGTGGGCACCGGCCGGCGGATCGCGGAGATCGTGCGCGAGACCTGCCCCGGCCTGGATTTCGACGTCGCCTCCAACCCCGAATTCCTGCGCGAGGGCAGCGCGATCCCCGATTTCATGCGCCCCGACCGCGTGGTGATCGGCACCGAAAGCGAGCGCGCCCGCGAGGTCCTGCGCCAACTCTACCGCCCGCTCTACCTGATCGAGGCACCAATCGTGTTCACCGCGATCGAGACCGCCGAACTGATCAAATACGCCGCCAATTCCTTCCTCGCGATGAAGGTCACCTTCATCAATGAAATGGCCGATCTGTGCGAGAAGGTGGGCGCGGACGTGCACGACGTCGCCCGCGGCATCGGGCTCGATGGCCGCATCGGCCGCAAATTCCTCCACCCCGGCCCCGGCTTCGGCGGCTCCTGCTTCCCCAAGGACACGCTGGCGCTCATGCGTATCGCGCAGGATGCCGGCGCCCCCTCCCGCCTGGTCGAAAGCGTCGTCTCGGTCAACGACGCGCGCAAGGCCGGCATGGTGCTGCGCGTGATCGCGGCCTGCGGCGGCTCGGTGCGCGGCAAGACCATCGCCGTGCTCGGCCTGACCTTCAAGCCCGAGACCGACGACATGCGCGACAGTCCCTCGGTCCCCATCGTCGCCCGCCTCATCGAGGATGGCGCCATCGTCCGCGCCTACGACCCCGAGG
>CAIMEK010000020.1 GCA_903839965.1 uncultured Acetobacteraceae bacterium
GACATGCGGTATCCTGGGCACCGCCACCGACAAGGGTCAAGCAAGGGGAGCGGGAAAGCCGGCTAATAGATACGATTACGTAACATTTAGGGCGCCAGCAGGCGCGCGAAGGCGTCACGTGAAGGCACGTGCCGGGCATCGCGCGAAGACGCGCGCCGGGTCAGGCAGGTTTTTCGGGAACCCCGAGGAGCACGTGCCAGGGGAAGCCGGAGCAGCGGGGGGCGTCGTCGCCGGGTGGCGGGGGCGCGGGGCGTCGCGCGGGTGCGGGAGGCCGCACGGGTGCGGGTGCGGGTGCGGCGCGGACCGGGTGTTGCCGGGGGGTGAAGGGGCCGATGCCGAGCATGCGCAGGATCGGGTTGACGATGCGGTTGGCGGTGGGAGCGATGAGCAAAAGTTCGACGACGGCGGGCTCGGCGAGCAGGGCCTGCATCTGCGAGGCATGGCAGGCGCCCTCGGAGCCGAGTTCGCGGGCCAGCCAGCCGCGGCCGGTGGGCAGCGCGGGGCCGCCCGGACGGGGGCCGCTGGGGCCGGGCTTGTGGGGCTTCGGCAGACGGCCGGCGGCGACGTGGGCCATCAGGCGCTCGCAGCGGCGGGCGGCGCGGTTGAGCCGGTTCCAGAGCGGGACGATGAGGAGGACGAGGCGCGGGTTGCGCAGGAAACCGGCGGCGACGAGCCTGGCCAGCCCGGCGAGGATGCGGCCGAACCGACCCGCAAAATCGGGGGCGAAGGCTTGGACCGGAGCCGGGAGGGGGGCGGGTTGCACGAAAATAGTCCTAGCACAAAAGCGAAGGCCGCGCAAGGAAAGGTTTCCCGTTACGCGGTGGGGATGGCGGGGCATGGGCGGTCGTCGGGGCAGTCCGCTTCGAGTCACGCGGGGGTGTGGCCCGGTGGATGCCACGCGGTCGATTCTATCCAGCTAGAACTTCGGCCAACGCGCCGTGCGATCGCTTTCCTGTGCCGGCGTGAGCGTGTTCGGGCCGTCGGCCAAGCCGCGCGGCAGCGGGCCGTTCAGCCCCGCGGGGTTGGACCAGCAATCGACCAGGCCCAGGCTGCGGGTGCACAGCGGCGGCGGGGCGGGCGGCGGCTCCTGCGGCTTGCAGTAGGTCTGGCCCTGCTCCAGGCGCACGACCGAGCAGTCGTGGCCGGTGATGGCGGAATAGGCCAGGTCGCCGATGCCGCGGCCGAATATGGTGACGCTGGCCACCTCCGCGCCCAGGTAGGCGCCGGTCGGCTCGGCCCATGGCACCCCGCAGCCGGACATGGCCAGGACCGCTAACAGGGCGACCGGCAACAGGGCGAACGACAGCAAGGGCGACAACCGGCGCACCCCGGCAGGCTGGCGGCAAGAGGTAAAGGATTCGTTGTCGTCGCCGTTTGCCCCCGGCAGGCGCCGCCGCTATGGTCCGGCGCCCGCTGCTTGAGGAATTTCCGTGCCCGATATCTTCGATGAAGTCGACGAAGACCTGCGTGCCGAACGCATGCGCAAACTGTTGCAGCGCTACGGCGGGCTGCTGGTGCTCGCGATGGCGCTGGTGGTGGCCGGCGTCGGCGGCTGGCAGGCCTGGAAGCTGCACGAAGCCCGCGTGAACGCCGGGGTCGCGCGGGAATTCCTGACCGCGCTCGACGGTGCCGCCGGGCCGCCGGGCGACGCGCGCAGGGCCGCGCTGCCCGAGTTGGCCAAGGTCGCGCAGGACGGCAATGCCGGCTATCGCGTGCTGGCGCGGTTGCGCGAGGCGGCGCTGAAGTTCGATGCCGGGGATGCCGCCGGGGCCGAGGCGCTGTGGACCGAGGTGGCGAACGATGCGGCGGCCGACCCGCTGCTGCGCGATGCGGCGGTGCTGCAGTCCGTGCTGCATCAGATCGACCACGGCGATCCCGCCGCGCTCGAAGCCCGGCTGAAGCCGCTGGCGGCGCCGGGCAATCCCTGGCACGCGCTGGCCGAGGAGGCGCAGGCGATGCTCGACTTGCGGCAGGGCCATAACGACACGGCGCGCGCCACCCTGAAGCGCCTGGTGCAGGACGTGACCGCGCCGGATGGCGTGCGCGGGCGCGCCAACGGCCTGCTCGCAAGGTTGGGCGGATGAGCGGGGGGCGCGGCATGCGGTCCACGACGCGGCGGCTGCCGCGGCGGGCCGCGCTGTTGCTGCCGATGGCGCTCGGCGGCTGCGGCATCTGGGACAAGTGGTTTGGCGAGACCAAGATTCCGCTGCCCGGCACCAGGGTGGCGGTGGGCAATCCACGCCACGGCCTGGAAGTGGACGCCAAGGCCATGCGCGTGACGCTGCCGCCGCCGGTGACCAACATCGACTGGCCGCAGGCCGGCGGCAACCCCGCGCACGCCATGGGCCACCTGCAGGTGGGCGAACGGCTGGGCATGGCCTGGCGCGCCGATATCGGCGAAGGCGGCGGCTACCGGCGCAAGATCACCGCGCAGCCCGTCATTGCCGGCGGGCGCGTTTTCACCATGGACAGCGATGCCGTGGTGACCGGCTACGACGTGGCCAATGGCGGCCGCATCTGGCGGGTGGACACCCAGGCCAAGGGCGACCGCAGCAGCAACGTGGGCGGCGGCATCTCCGTAGATGGCGACACGCTGTATGCCGGCACGGGCCGCGCCGAGGTGCTGGCGATGGAGGCGGCCACCGGCAAGATCCGCTGGCGCAAGGCGGTCAGCACGCCGGTGCGCGCGGCGCCCACGATTGCCGACGGGCGGGCGTTCGTGCTCACGCTGGACAACCAGTTGCAGGCGCTGGCGATCGACGACGGGCGGCGGCTGTGGAGCTTCCAGGCGACGCAGGTGGACACCGGCGTGCTCGGCCTGCCCGCGCCGGCCTACGCCGAAGGCCTGGTGGTCGCCGGCTTCGCGTCCGGGGATCTGGTTGCGCTGCGCGCCTCGACCGGGTCGGTTGCCTGGAGCGACAGCCTGGCGGCGGCGCGCGGGCGCAACAGCCTGCTCGACCTGTCCGCCGTGCGCGGACTGCCGGTGCTATCGGAGGGGCGGGTGTATGCCGGCAGCCTGGGCCGCCTGGTGCTCTCGCTCGACCTGCGGGTGGGCCGGCGGTTGTGGGAGCGTGACGTCGCCACCAGCGATAGCCTCTGGCTGGCCGGCGACTGGCTGTTCCTGCTCGACACCGGCGGGCAACTGGCGGCGGTGCGACGGAGCGATGGCCAGGTCGCCTGGGTGACCCAGTTGCCGCAGTTCGAGGACGAGACGAAGAAGGCGGACCCGATCCGCTGGATCGGGCCGGTGCTGGCCGGCGATCGGTTGATCCTGGGGTCCAGCAATTCGCTGGCGATGGCGGTGAGCCCGTATACCGGCGACATTCTTGGCCAGCAGCAGCTGCCCGGCCCGATGTCGGTGACGCCGTCGGTGGCCGGCGGCACCGTCTACGTGATTACCGACGAGGCGAATCTCGTGGCGCTGCGCTGATGCCCGGCGCGCTGCCCGTCGTTGTCATCGCCGGGCGGCCGAACGTTGGCAAGTCCACGCTGTTCAACCGCCTCGCCGGCCGGCGCTTCGCGCTGGTGTCCGACATTTCCGGCGTTACCCGCGACCGCAAGGAAGCCGAGGCGATGCTGCGCGGACGGCGGGTGACGCTGGTGGATACGGCGGGGCTGGAGGAAGCGGCGCCCGAAACGCTGGCCGGGCGGATGCGGGCCTCCTCGGCGAGCGCGGTGGCGGGGGCGGACCTGGTGCTGTTCGTTATCGACGCGCGGGCCGGGGTGATGCCGGAGGATGAGCATTTCGCCGCCTGGCTGCGACGCCAGGACCGGCCGGTGCTGGTGGTGGTCAACAAGGCCGAAGGCCGGGCCGGCAGCAACGCCGCGCTGGAGGCGTACTCGCTGGGGCTGGGCGAGCCGGTGGCGGTGTCTGCCGAACACGGCGAAGGGCTGGCCGACCTGATGGGCGAAATCGCCGACCGGCTGCCGCCGGACGCGGTGGAGGCGGCGGAAGCGGAGCGGCCGCTGAAGCTGGCCATCATCGGGCGCCCGAACGCCGGCAAATCCACCCTGCTCAACCGCCTGCTGGGCGAGGAGCGGATGATCACCGGCCCGGAGCCGGGGCTGACGCGGGATGCCGTTGCGGTGCGGCTGACCGACGCCGACGGCACGCAGATCGAACTGGTCGACACCGCCGGCATACGCCGCCGCGCCCGCGTGGAACAGGCCCTGGAGAAACTGTCGGTGAGCGCCGCGATCGAGGCGCTGAAGATGGCCGAGGTGGTGGTGCTGACGGTGGATGCCACCGAAGGCCTGCACGAGCAGGACCTGCAGATTGCCCGGCTGGTCGAACGCGAGGGCCGCGCCTGCGTGGTCGCGCTGACCAAATGGGACGCGGTTGCCGACCGCAATGCCGCGCGGCGCGGCGTGTCGGACCGGCTGCAGACCAGCCTGGCGCAACTGAAGGGCATTGCGGTGGTGACGCTGTCGGCCCTCACCGGCCAGGGCATGGACAAGCTGCTGCCGGCGGTGCGCGCGGCCCATGCGTCGTGGGACAAGCGGGTTTCCACCGGTGCGCTGAACCGCTGGCTGGAATCGGCGTTGGAGCGTCACCAGCCGCCGCTGGTCAACGGCAAGCGGCTCAAGCTGCGCTACATGACGCAGGCCAAGGCGCGGCCGCCCACCTTCATCGTGTTCGGCTCGCGCGCCGAGAAGACGCCGGAGGACTACCAGCGCTATCTGGTCAATGGCCTGCGCGAGGCCTTTGAATTTCCCGGCACGCCGATTCGGCTGCAGTTCCGCGGCACCGAGAATCCCTACGCGCCAGGCTGAACTTTCGGCAAGCCGCCGATCAGGGGCGGATTGGTCGGCAACTGACATATCAGTTGACGACCAATGCCGCGCATGGCAGGCTCGTTGCCTCTGGCAAGCGCTGGGACATCCGCCAATGGCCGGCACCGGCGACGACCTGCCGACGGCAATTCCGCCAGCCCCCGGGCTGGCCGAGAAGGCCTACGCCGTGCTCGA
The DNA here is from genome assembly GCA_903839965.1 of uncultured Acetobacteraceae bacterium. Classification (GTDB taxonomy): domain Bacteria; phylum Pseudomonadota; class Alphaproteobacteria; order Acetobacterales; family Acetobacteraceae; genus Rhodovastum. Next base: position 4,969 of record CAIMEK010000020.1, read on the forward strand.
GGATTGGATCGTGAACCGGCAAATACCGCCCGGTTCGATGATTTCCGAAAACCGGCTGAGCGAACAACTCGGCATGGGGCGCACGCCGATCCGCGAGGCATTGCAGCGCCTGCAGCACATCGGCTTCGTCGAGGTGCATCCGCGGCGCGGCGCGGTCGTCGCGGGGGTGGATGTGGTGCGCCAGCTTGAGCTGATCGAGGTCAGGCGGCCGCTGGAGGAATTGATGGTTCGCTGCGCCGCGCAGCGGGCCGCGCCGGAGGAACGCCGCACCCTCAAGGCGCTCGCCCGCGACATCGCCGAGGCGGCGCAGGGCGGCGATGCCGCGCGCTGGTTCCGCGCCGACCGGCTGATCGCGGAGACCGAAGCGCGCGCCGCGCACAACGAGGTTTTGCTGGGGACCGTGCAGGCGATCCAGGCGCAGTCCCGGCGTTGCTGGTACGGTGCGATCCGGCAGAGCAACGGATTCGGCGAGGGCGCGAAGCGGCACGACAGCGTCATTGCCGCCCTCGTCGAGGGCGATGCCGACCTTGCCGCGAGCAGTGCGAGGAAGCTGGTCAATTTTCTCGAACGGATGACCAAAGGCGCCGTCGAGCGCTACGGCAGGTGAGCGCCGGATCGGCATCCCAATGTTCCGCATTGCGGCACGGCAGGAAAAGTGGGACCGTCGGCCGGTCACAACAAACCCCGCGCGCGGGTAGCGAGGAACGCCGATGGACGAACTCGAGCAGCGAACGATCCGCAAGGTTTCGGCGCGTCTGATCCCCTTCCTGATGCTCTGCTACTTCATCGCCTATCTGGACCGGGTGAACGTGGGTTTCGCCGCGATCACCATGAACAAGGACATCGGCCTGACCGCGACCATGTTCGGCTTCGGCTCGGGCATTTTCTTCCTGGCCTATTTTTTCTTCGAGGTGCCGTCCAACCTGTTCCTCAACCGGTTCGGGGCACGCAAGTGGATCGCCCGGATCATGGTTACCTGGGGCATCGTGTCGGGACTGGTGGCCTTCGTGGTGCCGATCGGACGCGTCACCGGGCTCGGCAACGAATACAGCTTTTATCTGCTGCGCATTCTGCTCGGGCTGGCCGAGGCGGGGTTCTTCCCGGGCATCATCTTCTATCTGACGCTGTGGTATCCGTCGGCCTACCGGGCGCGGATCATCGGCATGTTCATGGCGGCGATTCCGATATCATCGGTGATCGGCGCGCCGGTTTCCGGGGCGGTCCTGGGCATGGACGGGCTTGGCGGGCTGGCCGGCTGGCAATGGCTGTTCATCATCGAGGCGGTGCCCTCGCTGGTGCTGGCCGTGGTGACCTTCAGCTATCTCACCGACCGGCCGGCCGAGGCGACATGGTTGGCGGAGGACGAACGCGCGTGGCTGGACGTGCGGCTGCAGGCCGAACGCGCCCAGCGCGAGGCGGTACACGCCATGTCCGTGTGGCAGGCGATTTTCCACATCAAGGTCTGGGCGCTGTCGTTCGTCTATTTCGGGGCAGTGGCGGGACTGTACGGCGTGCAATTCTGGTTGCCGCAGATCGTCAAGGCCTTCGGCCTGACCAATTTCGGCACCGGGGTCGTGGTGGCTCTTCCCTTTGCCGTTGCGTCGGTGGCGATGGTTTACTACGGGCGCCACTCCGACAAGACCCTGGAGCGTCCGCGCCATTCGGCCGTCGCGCTCGGGGTGGTGGCGCTCGGCATTGCGGCGGCGACGTTGACCAGCGATCCGCTGCTGATGATGGTGGCGTTCACGCTCGGCACGGTCGGTGTGTTCGCGGCGTTGCCGATGATCTGGACGCTGCCGACGGCGGTGCTGTCGGGCGCCTCGGCGGCGGCCGGCATCGCGGTGATCAACTCGGTCGGCAACCTGGCCGGCTTCGTCGGGCCATTCGCGATGGGTTGGATCAAGGACGCGACCGGCAGTTTCTCCGGCGGCCTGCTGCTGATCGCGGCGCTGGCTGTGGTGTCGCTGGTGATCGTGCTGGTGCTCGGGCATGACCGGACACTGGAGCAGGTGCCCGGCGCCGCAGAATAAAGCGGTACGGGTGCGGCCGGGCTTTATGCCGCCGCCGGGGTGATCCGGATCGTCTCGCCGTGGCGGGTTTCGGCGGGGCCGCAGAGGTCGGCGATGCCGGGGGCGATGTCCGCGGGGATCGGCAGGTTGGACGGGTCCTCGCCGGGGAAGGCGCTGCGGCGCAGCCGGGTGGCGACCGGGCCGGGATCGGCCAGGTTGACGCGCAGCCGGGTGATGCGGGTCTCGGCCGCCCAGCATTGCACCAGGTGGTGCAGGCCGGCCTTGGTGGCACCGTAGGCGCCCCAGTAGGCGGTCGGCCGCAGCACGATGGCGCTGGTGACGAACACCGCGCGCCCGGCCGCGGCGGCGATCAGCAGCGGTCCGCAGGTACGGATCAGCCGCCAGGCCGCGGTGAGGTTGACCCCGACCACCTCGTCCCAGTCGGGCGGCAGGATGTGCGGCACCGGCGTGAGCGTGCCGGGGCTGGCGGCGTTCGACACCAGGATGTCGAGCCGGCCGAACCGTTCCAGGATGCTGGGGCCGAGCAGGTCGAGCGCGGCGCCGTCGCGCAGGTCGAGTGGCAGCAGCGTGGCCGTGCCGCCGGCCGTGCGGATGGCGTCGTCGGTTTCCTCCAGGCCGCCTTCGGTGCGCCCGGTGATCACCACGTGGGCACCGCGGCGGGCCAGCTCCTGCGCGGTGGCGGCGCCGATGCCGCGGCTGGCGCCGGTGACCACGGCGACCTTGCCGCTCAGCTCCAATCAACGCACCTCGGAAAGCAGGGAAAGCTGGCGGTGGTCGTTGTCGACCATGTCGGGCAGCGGGATCGGGTAGTCGCCGGTGAAGCAGGCGTCGCAGTATTGCGGGTGGGCGGGGTCGCGGTCGCCCTTGTTGAGCGCCCGATACAGGCCGTCGATGGAAATGAACGCCAGGCTGTCCGCGCCGATCAGCGTCGCCATGTCGTCGACCGAGTGGTTGGCGGCCAGCAGCTTGCTGCGCTCGGGCGTGTCGATGCCGTAGAAGCAGGAGTGCGTGGTGGGCGGCGAGGAGACGCGCACGTGCACTTCGGCCGCGCCGGCATTGCGCACCATCTCGACGATTTTCTTGCTGGTGGTGCCGCGCACGATGCTGTCGTCCACCAGCACCACCCGCTTGCCGGCGAGCACCGAGGCGTTGGCGGAGTGCTTGAGCTTGACGCCGAGATGGCGCACCCGGTCGGTGGGTTCGATGAAGGTGCGGCCGACATAGTGGTTGCGGATGATGCCGAGCTCGAAGGGCAGGCCGCTCTCGATGGCGTAGCCCATGGCGGCGGGCACGCCGGAATCGGGCACCGGAACGACGACATCGGCCTCGATGCCGCTCTCGCGGGCGAGTTCGGCGCCGATGCGCTTGCGCGCGGAGTACACCGGCATGCCTTCGACGAGCGAGTCGGGGCGGGCGAAGTAGATGTACTCGAACACGCAGAACCGCGCCGGCGTGCGGCTGAACGGGCGGATGCTGTGCACGCCCTGGTTGTCGACGATGACGATCTCGCCGGGCTCGACGTCGCGCACGAACTCGGCGCCGACGATGTCGAGCGCGCAGGTCTCGGACGAGAGCACCCAGGCCGGCGCCGCGCCGCCGTCACCGCCGAGCCGGCCGAGCACCAGC
>CAIMEK010000021.1 GCA_903839965.1 uncultured Acetobacteraceae bacterium
AGGTGAAGAAGACGTTCCAGCCGCCCTTGTCCGGCGGGTTCCGGCCGGCGCGGCGTTGCACAGTGGTGCCCCAGTCCACTTCCTGGAAGTCCACGTTCATGCCGGCCTGCTTCAGCGCGTCGGCCGACACCAGGGCCATGGCGTTGGTGGTGGGGTAGTCCGAGGCGCCGAGCAGCACCACGCGCTCGCCTTTGTAGCCGGCGGCGGCCAGGTCGCGCTTGACCTTTTCCATGTCGCGTTTGCCGGCCATCACGTCGATGCCCGCCTCGTTGGCCATTGGCGTGTTGGGGCTGAACACGCCGACGCGGTCCTTCCAGTAGGTGCGGTCCTCGCCGTTGGCGGCGATCATGCAGTCGGCCTGGTCGATGGCGCCGAGCAGGGCGCGGCGGATGGCCGGGTTGTCAAAGGGGGGGAACAGGAAGTTAAAGCGCAGCACGCCGATGCCGCCGGCCTTGTCGAGGATGCCGGTCTCGACCTTGCCGCCCTTGGTCATCGGCGGCAGCAGGTCGGTGGTGGGCGACTGCCACCAGTCCATTTCGCCGTTCGTCATGGCGTTGGCGGCGGTCTGCGCGTCGGGGATGGTGATCCACTCGACGCGGTCGAAATAGACGCGCTTCGGTCCGGCGGTGAAGGTGGCCGGCCCGTCGGGGCGCGGCACGTAGCCATCGAACCTGGCGTAGGCCACGCGCGAGCCGGCCACGCGCTCGTCGGCGAGGAAGCGGAACGGGCCACTGCCGACCATTTCGACGATCTGCTTGTTGGGATCGAGCACGGCCAGCCGTTCGGGCATGATGCAGGGCATCGGCGTGCCGGTCTTGCCGAGCGCGTTCGGCAGCAGGGGGAACGGTTTCTTCAGCCGGAAGCGGAAGCGCTTGTCGTCGAGCGCGGTCAGTTCGTCGGTGGCGGCCATCAGCGCCTGGGCGAAGGCGTCGCGGGCGGAGAAGCGGCGGATGGAGGGCACCACGTCGCGCGCGCGCACCGGTTCGTTGTCGTGGAACTTCAGGCCGTCGCGCAGCGTGATGGTCCACTGCTTGCCGTCGTTCTCCACCAGGGCGCCGGCGACCATCTGCGGCTGCATGGCGTAGGTGGCGTCCTGGCCCCAGAGGGTGTCGAACACCAGGTAGCCGTGGTTGCGGGCGTTGGTGGCGGTGGTCCACACCGGGTCCAGCATGGACAGGTCGCCCTCGGGGATGAATTTCAGCACCTTGGGGGCGGCGGTGGAAACATGCGGCGCGGCGAGGGTGGCGGCGCCGGCAGCCAGGAAGGTGCGGCGCTTCATGGCGGGACGTGTCATGGCATTGCTCCGGGGCGACAGGCCGCCGCGCAGGGTAGGACAGGCCGCGTGCCGGGGAAACCCTTGGAGCGTCCCGGCGGCCAGCGACGCCAGCCCGCGACCGAGGCGAAGCGGGACGACAGTCATGCTACCGTGCCGGCATCGCTCAAGAAATCGTGAATATTGCGCCGTAAAACGCTCCGGCGGGTTTTCCACTGCACGTATGCATGAACAATCCGTCATGTAACGTTGCTTGCGATCAACGTCCAAGCTTCTTGTATTTCCCGTTTCCGGGGGAAGATACTGCCCCAGGCCGGTGCTCCCGCGGGGGCCCGGTGGCGTTCAACGTAAGGAGCTAGCCGATTGGTCGGGTCATCGCGAAGCCGACGCGACCCGCGCATCGATTTCCTGCGCGGGGCGGCGTTGCTGACCATTTTCATCGACCACATGCCGGGAAACTTCCTCGGCCTGCTCACGTTGCGCAATTTCGGCTTCGCGGATGCGGCCGAGCTGTTCGTGCTGCTGGCCGGGTTCTCCTCGATGCTCGCATACGGGCCCACCTTCGAGCAGGCCGGCGCCGGCAAGGGCCTGCGCCGGGTCGGCGCCCGCTGCCTGCGCATCTACCTGTTCCAGATCGGGCTGCTGCTGACGACGCTGGCGATCTTCCAGTTCTGGATCAGCAATTTCGGCCTGGAGCCGCGGCGGATCCGGCTGCTGCTGCACGGCTTGTCGGGGCTCAGCCAAGGACTGACGCTGCGCGCCCTGCCCTCCAGCCTCAACATCCTGCCGCTCTACATCATCTTGCTGGCGATCTTCCCGCTGCTGTGGATCGGCATCCGCCGCTGGCCGGTGGCGACTATGCTCGCCTCAGCCGGCCTGTGGATCGCCACTAACCTGTACCCCGAGATCAACTTCACCAACTTCTGGGACGGGCAGCTCTGGTACTTCAACCCGTTCGCCTGGCAATTCCTGTTCGCCATCGGCAACCTGCTGGCCCGGCTGCATGCGACCCATGGGCAGCGCATTCCCAGCGTCGGCTGGCTGCGGCTGGCCTGCGCCGCCTATCTCGGCTTCGCGCTGCTGGCCGCCGCGCCGTGGACCAACTGGGGCCTGGACTGGCGGCTGATCGACCTCGATCCCGACAAGACCAACCTGGCGCCCATGCGGCTGCTCGACATCCTCGCCTTGGTTTACGTGCTGATGAGCGCGCCGTGGTTCGACCGGCTGGTGCGGCGGCCGTCGCTGCGGGTGGTGGAGATCTGCGGGCGGCATTCGCTGGAGGTGTTCTCGACCGGCACGCTGTTCTCGCTGCTGGGGCGGCTGATCTTCCGCACCTTCGGCACCGACGTGCTGACCCAGGTCGCGGTGAACGGCGCCGGCCTTATTGCCATGATTGGGCTTGCTTTGCTGTTGGATCGGTCGCGGACTTCCGCGGCGAAGCCGATATTGTCACGCACTGGGGACGACACGACGATTGGCATTGAAATCGGGCAGCGACTATGACATTTCCTGCAGTATGCTTTGTGGTCATTTCCGGTGCCTGGCGCGCCGTGCGGCGGTCGCGCTTGTTGTCCTGACGATGGGCGCCGGTTGCGCCCTGGCGCAGGGAAATCCCCTTCCCGCGCCCCCCCCCCCGAACCCCCTGCCCCGCGTGGCGGGCCGGATTGCCGAGGGCGTGGATCTGCGCATCACCGCTTTCGGGTCTTCCTCCACCGAGGGCGCGGGCGCGAGTTCGAAAGCGGCGAGCTATCCGAGCCGGCTGGAACGGGTGTTGTCGGCCCGGCTGCCCGGGCGGGTGGTGGTGCTGAACCGCGGCATCGGCGGCGAGGATGCCGACGACATGGCGCGGCGCCTGCCGGCGATCCTGGCCGAGCAGCCTGACCTGGTCATCTGGCAAACCGGCACCAACGACCCGCTGCGCGCCGTGCCGGTGGAGCGTTTCGTCGCCGAGACCCGGGCCGGCATCGCCGACATGCGCGCCGCCGGGGTGGACGTGATGCTGATCGAGCCGCAGTTCTGCGAGAAGCTGCAAAGCACGGTCGGGGCCGACCGCTACCGGCTGGCGCTGCGGCAGATCGGCGCGGAGCTGCGCGTGCCGGTGGTGCGCCGCTTCGACCTGATGCGCGCCTGGCTCGACAAGGGCCTGGTCACCCGGGCCGCCCTGATGTCGGGCGACGGGCTGCACATGGCCGATGCAGGATACAGCATGCTCGCCACCGAAGTCGCCCGCGAGATCCTCGCCGGCGTCGGCCAGCGGCGCAGCGCAACCCGGTAGCGCCAGGACTATTCCGGGATGGTTTCGCCGGAACCGCCGAATGCGGCGGGGAAATCCTTCAGCTTGGGCAGCCCGTCGCGTATCGGCAGCACCGTCTCGGCATAATTGACGTGCACCTGCGGCGCGAAGGCCAGTCCCGGAATGGTGGCGGCGAACACGTCGATCATCTTCAGCGGCGGATGCTCGGCCATCAGGTGGCCGCCGCACAGGCGGCAGAACTTACGGTGGCTCATCTCCGTCTTGGCGTAGGTGGCGACGTGTTCCGCGCCCTTGGTCACCTTCACCGCCTCGGGGTTCCACAGGCTGAAGGCGTTCACCGGTCCGCCGGACCAGGACCGGCAGGACCGGCAATGGCAGTAGCCCATTGCGTTGGGCTCCCCGCTCACCTTGATCTCGACGGCGCCGCAAAAACACGCGCCGGTGTACGAGCCGCTCATGGCTTGGTCCCCCTCTGTTGGTCTCATCGAGGCAGCGTCGTCGAAACGACGGCCGGAGACAAGTTGAATAGCGCGCCTGGCTGTTTCCGCCCGCCAGAGCCCCATCGGCAGTCGTGGCGGCGTCAGGCGCCCGCCAACGCGTCCAGCTCCCCGAGCGCATCCTCCGGCAGCACGAGTTCCGCTGCGGCGAGGTTCTCACGCAAATGCGCGAGCGACGCGGTACCGGGGATCAGCAGGATGTTGGGCGAGCGCTGCAGCAACCAGGCTAGCGCCACCTGCATAGGCGAAGCATCGAGGCGCGCGGCGACGGCGGAGAGGATGGCCGAGCGCAGCGGGGTGAACCCGCCGAGCGGAAAGAACGGCACATAGGGAATGCTGTCGCGAGCGAGATCGTCGACCAGGGCATCGTCGGCCCGCTGCGCCACGTTGTACTGGTTCTGCACGCAGACGATTGGCACGATCCGGCGGCCTTGCTCGATTTGCGCCGGCGTGACGTTGCTCAGCCCGATATGGCGCACCAAGCCCTTGCGCCGGAGTTCGGCCAGGACGTTGAGCGGCGCCTCGATCGAGCCTTCCGCCGGCCCATGGACGTCGAACATGGCGCGCAGGTTGACGACCTCGAGCACATCCAGGTCCAGGTTGCGCAGGTTGTCGTGCACGGCCTGGATCAGCTCCTCGGGCGAGAAGGCCGGAATCCAGGCGCCGTCGGGGCCGCGCCGGGCGCTGACCTTGGTGACCAGGACGAGGTCGTCGGGATAGGGATGCAGCGCCTCGCGGATCAGTTGGTTGGTGATGTGTGGGCCGTAGAAATCGCTGGTGTCGATGTGGTTGACCCCGCGCGCGGCCGCCTCGCGCAGCACCGCCAGCGCCGCGCCGCGATCCCCGGGCGGCCCGAACACGCCGGGGCCGGCGAGCTGCATGGCGCCATAGCCGAGCCGCTTCACGGTGCGGTCGCCCAGGGTGAACGTGCCGGACAGCCCCATGCTGGACATGATCAATCTCCTCTCAGGACAACGCATAGCTAAGCGTTGCCCCCATATTTTGCAGGATATCGTGCCGAGCTATAATGTTTCGCGTACGACATTGCGAGGCAGACACCGTGATGGAGTCTGTCAATCTCGTTACAATCGGCTTTACGGCGGGAGCCTCTGCTCTTACGGCGATCGTCTCTGTCGTCGTTACCTATCTTTTGACGCGAAAACGCGCGCACGAGGCTGAATGGCGTAAGGTGAAACTTGGCCAATATCAGGAATATGTAATCGCCGTGTCGGGGATCGTTCAGGGGCGTTCAACGCCGGAAACACAACGATGCCATGCCGATGCAGCTAACAGCATGTCCTTATACCAGCGCCTGATGATCAGAACCCATGTGCCCAGTTGCGCAGTCCGATGGACATGATGCGCCATGGCTGGTTGGTCAGCCTGTTCCAGGCGTCGCAGCAATGGTCGACGATGGCGTCGTAGGACTGGAACACCCGGTTCGAGAGCCAGTTTTCACGCATGACCTGCCAGACGATTTCGGTCGGATTGAGTTCGGGGCACTTGGGCGGCACCGGAACGAGGGTGATGTTGGCGGGCACCACCAGCCGGTCGGACATGTGCCAGCCGGCTTGGTCGAGCAGCAGCGCGGCATGTGCGCCCGGCGCCACCGCGATAGCGATTTCGGCCAGGTGCAGGTTCATCGCCTCGATGTTGCAGCGGGGCAGCACGA
>CAIMEK010000022.1 GCA_903839965.1 uncultured Acetobacteraceae bacterium
CGTATCAGAGCATGATCAACCGTCGTTTCATGATCGTGCCTCCTGCCCTGCCCAGCGGCGGCCACGCTGAACAGCTTGCGAAGCAAGCAAAGAATTTCCGCGCCTGCTGCTTGAACTGGCGAACATGAGAGTGGATAGAATCTGACGGAAGAAACCCTCGCGAATCGGCCCACGTTGGCGGATTTCCGCCATTCCCACTGGACTCATCCGTTTGGTTTTCACCACTAGGTGCAGGAGATCGGCAACGGGGGGGGGTGAAGGCCATGCGGGGCGAGGAATTCGACATCATGCTGATGGATGTATAGATGCCGGTAGTGGACAGCATCAAGGCGACGCGGCCGATCAGGGCGATGCCCCGCCAGCGTGGCCGGGTGTCTGTGGTAGCGCTGACCGCCGACGCGATGACCGGGGCGAAGGAATACTGCCTAGCGGCCCGGATGGATGACTCCCTGCCCAAGCCGATAGGGGCGGCGGCGCGGCCGAGCAAGCTGGCGGCGCTAGTGCCGGGCGGGTCGGCCGACGGTGCGATGTATCTGGGGGGCATGACCCAGGAGCGGCTGGCTCGGTGCCGATGAGCCGGCGGGGCCGTTTGGGACGGCGCCGTCTGCTGGCAGCGGCGGCGATGGTTGGCCTGACGCGGTTTGAGACCGATGCGCCGGCGCGGGCCGCATCGCAGGGAACCGAGCGGGCGGAGTGGACCGAGCGGGCGGAGTGGTCGGCCTTTCGCACGCGTTACTTGCTGGCTGAGGGTCGGGTGGTCGATACCGGCAACGGCAGCGCGTCGCACAGCGAGGGCCAGGGTTGGGGGCTGTTCTGCGCCGCAACTGCCGGCGATCGTGAGGCATTCGACCGCATGCTGGGCTGGACCGGACGCACGTTGCGCCGCCGCGGTGACGCACTGCACGCTTGGCGCTACCTGCCTTATGCGAAGCTGAAAGTGCCGGACATCAACAATGCCACCGACGGTGATCTGTTCATCGCCGCCGCGCTCGGGCGGGCGGCGCGCCGCTGGGGTTCGTCGGCGTACGCAAAAGCCGGTGCCGCGATCGCGCAGGATGTGCTCCGCCTGCTGGTGCGTCGGAGCCGCGGGCGGACCGTGCTGCTGCCCGGCACTGGCGGATTCGTATCGGACACCACGCTGGTGGTGAACCCATCCTACTACGCGTTCCCGGCGCTGGCGGAACTGGCGGTGTTGGCTCCGTCGCCGCAATGGGACGAGATTCGCCGCGACGGCGTGGCGCTGCTCGAGGAGGGGCGGTTCGGCCGCTGGATGCTGCCTCCGGATTGGCTGCGTGTGCCGGATGACGCTTCAGTACCGCTGGCGCCAGCCCCGCCCTGGCCGGCCCGGTTCTCCTTCGACGCCATCCGCGTGCCGCTGTACCTGGCCTGGGCACGGGTGCCGGTGCCCGCGCTGATGGAGGCGTTCGTTCGCTACTGGTCGGCCTTCCCGCCCGGGGAGGCGCCGGCATGGGTGGATTTGAGCACGGACATGACTGCGCCGTTCCCGGCCGGCCCTGGAATGACTGCGGTGGCGCGCCTGGCCACCACGGCAGACCGCCGGGCGGAAGATTTGGGGATGCTGCCTACGGTTGCCTCAGCGGCCGACTATTATGACGCCGCCCTCATCCTGTTGTCGCGGATCGCTTGGCGCGAAAGCGGCGCTGGATGAGGAAATGATGGGAACGATGACTGGAAGCGCCGCCGCCACAGATCCCGCCCGTTCGCGGGACAAAGCCGCTTCGGCTTTGACCGAGGCATGGCGACTCCGTACGCGTTATTAGAGGCGTGATTTGTCCCCTCGTTGGACGGTACAACGCATTACACTAATGGCATCTGGATCGCCGCGACTTACGGCCTGCCGTAGGTACATGATTGGTTGTTGTATTGCGAGTGCAGGATCTGATAGCGGACAGCTGAATCCGACGGCTGCCGAGACCACGTGTTCCTCCTCTTCAGGTCTTCGGTGACATGCAGCCCACGCTTCGGTCAGGCGAGTCGATCGGGGGTATAGGTGCCTGAACGGTCCGGCGCACAGTGCCGATTTGGCCTCGCGCCTCAGCGCCCGACTATTATGACGCCGCCCTCATCCTGCTGTCCCGGATTGCCCGGCCTGAATGCGGAGCGGTCTGATGGAACGGCGATACAATACGAGCTGCCAGAGCAGAACATCTGCTTGCGACGGCGCGGTGGGATACTGCACAATCAGACGTTCAACCCGCGGTGTAGGCGATGAGTGCACTGAACTCCAACATCGAACGAGGGCCGGAAGCACCTGGCCCGCCGGATATGATCTATCGCAGCTTTGCTGCCGACCCGAGGACCGGATCGGCGATTACCGAGCCAGGCGCCGATCCTGCGGTGTTGTTCCCGCTGCTGGAGGCAGCGTTGCCGGGCGGCCTCGGAGCCGGGCGGGCCCGACCTGACGAGTTTTTCGAGGCTTCGGTGAGCGCGGCGCCGGTGGTGCCAGCCACCGTGGCTGCTGCGCCAACGCGGGTTGTGTCACACGCCGTCCCCGCCATGCCGTTGCCCGCAGCTGCGGCGGCTACCCCGGCGGCGCTTCCCATTGGGCTATTTGCCATGCCGCCGCCGGCGCCTTCCGTGGCACGGTTCCCCCCGTTGCCACCAATCATTGCACCGGATCTGGCAGCGCCGGCGGCTCCGCCGAGGCCGCTCTGGGCGCCGCATGCGCCGCCGCCGCTGGTTACGCCATCTGCGCCGGCAGTTTTCACCGCCGGCACGACGACGCTTGAGCGCATGTTTAGGGTGCTGCGCGGCGGCGCCCCGCCACATAACGGCGGGGGCGCAGTCGGGCGCAGACTGCAAGACCTGTTCCGGTGCCTCTGATCTTGCGCCCAGCTGTTGCCCAACCATGCTGCGGCCAAGGGATGTCATGCCACTGATCTGCTTCGCCTCGCCGAAGGGCGGTGTGGGCAAGACCACGCTGGCCGCCAACGTGGCGTGCGAGTTGGAGCGCGCGGGAAAGGAGGTGGTGGCGCTCGACGTCGACCCACAGAATGCCCTGCGGCTGCCCTTGGGCGTGCCGCTAGGTGAGCGGCTGGCGTTTACCGCGCTGTTGCAGGCGCGACCGGACTGGCGACGCTGCCTGCGTGCCACGCCCAGCGGCGTCGGACTGCTGGCGCACGGTCCATGCGATCTGGCGGCATCAATCGCGCTCGCCGCCGCGCTAGGCGCTGAGCCGGAGCTGCTCGCTGGACCGCTGCGCGATATGCTGGCACAGCCTGGGCTATACGTCGTGGCCGACACCATGCCGGGCCCGTCGCCACAGCTCTCGGTGATGCTGTCGCTGGCCGACCTCGTGGTCACGGTACTGCTAGTCGATGCTGGCTCGGTGTCGCTGATACCCGCAGTGGAGAGCGGCGCCAGCTATGGCGGGACAGTGCCGGCGCGGCTGGTGTACGTGCTGAACCAGTACGACCCGCGCACGCGACTTGGACCGCTGATTGCCAATGCGGTGGCGCGCCAGCTCGGGACGCGGCTGCTCGGACGGGTCTACCGCGATGAGCACGTGGCCGAGGCGCTGGCAGCACAGAAGCCAGTGGCCGACTACGCACCGGCCTCGAAGGCGGCACAGGACCTAGCGCACCTAACGGTTGCGATCGTAGCATGGCTGCAGGCGGCATCGCCGAAGGCCGGCGGGGTGCTGGCATGAGGGTACGCCTCCTCCGACTGTTCGTGGATGACACGGCCGTGCCGCACGGCATCGAATGGGGCGTCATCGCGCTGCTGGGCGTGGTGGGCGCGCTGCTGGTGTGGACTGCCGTTACGGTCTCGCTTGATTCGCTGCATCAGGCAGCACTGGCAGTCGGCACGATGCTGGTGTTCCTGGTTTGCAACCGGGTGCCGGGGCGGCCGATGACCCTGTTCCTGATGGTGCTCTCGTCAGCGGTGTCACTGCGCTACATCCTTTGGCGCTTCACTGAGACGCTGGACTTCGCCACTCCGCTCCAGGGCATGCTGGGCACCGGGCTAGCTCTGGCGGAGCTGTACGCCTTCCTGGTGCTGGCGCTCGGCTACTTGCAGATGGTCTGGCCACTTGAGCGCAAGCCGGTGCCGCTGCCGGCTGATCCCGAGGACTGGCCGACGGTGGACGTCTATGTGCCCACCTACAACGAGGACCTCTCGATCGTGCGCGCCACTGTGCTGGCGGCGATGACTTTGGATTGGCCGCGCGACAAGCTGCGCGTCTACATCCTGGACGACGGGCGGCGACGGGTGTTTCGTGACTTCGCCGCTGCTACCGGTGCCGGCTACATCATCCGACCCGACAACGAACACGCCAAGGCGGGCAACCTGAACCACGCGATGAAGCTGACCGACGGCGAGTTCATCGCAATCTTCGACTGCGACCATATCCCGACCCGCGCCTTCCTGCAGATGACCATGGGCTGGATGGTGCGGGATGAACGCATGGCGTTGATACAGACGCCGCACCATTTCTACTCGCCCGACCCATTCCAGCGGAACCTCTCCGCCGGCAGTCGCGTGCCGCCCGAGGGCAACATGTTCTATGGAATGATACAACCTTGCAACGACTTCTGGGGCGGGGCGTTCTTTTGCGGTTCCTGCGCGGTGTTGCGCCGCACGGCGCTGGACAGCATCGGCGGCGTTGCCACTGAGACGGTGACTGAAGATGCCCACACGGCGCTGAAGATGCACCGCAAGGGATGGAAGTCGGCCTATCTGCGCATTCCGCTAGCGGCCGGGCTGGCGACCGAGCGGCTGATGTTGCATATCGGCCAGCGCATGCGTTGGGCGCGCGGTATGCTACAGATCCTGCGCATCGATAATCCGGCCCGGGGGGTCGGGCTGAGCCTCGGTCAGCGTCTATGTTACTTCAATGCAATGTTTCATTTCTGCTTCGCGGTGCCGCGGTTGGTGTTCCTGACCTCCCCTCTAGCGTTCCTGTTCTTTAATCAGAATGTCATCGCCGCGTCGCCGCTGGCCATCGTGGCCTATGCCTTGCCACACATCTTCCACACGGTGGCGACCAATGCGCGGCTGCAGGGGCGCTGGCGCCATTCGTTCTGGAGCGAGATCTACGAGACGACTCTGGCACTGTTCCTGGTGCGGGTGACAGTCGTGACCTTGTTCAATCCTCGCGCCGGCAAGTTCAACGTGACCGACAAGGGTGGCCTGTTAGGCCGCGGCTTTTTCGATACCGGCGCGGTGTATCCCAACCTGATCCTGGGCTTGATCCTGGTGCTGGGGCTGCTTCGCGGGCTGTACGGCATCGCCTTTCAGCATCCGGACACGTTGGCATTCCAGGCCTTGCTACTGAACTCGGTGTGGGTGTGTTTCAGCCTACTGATCGTGATGGGAGCGTTGGCGGTTGGACGAGAGACGCGGCAGATCAGGCACAGCGCACGGGTGCGAGCGCGGGTCCCGGTGACCGTGCTGCTGCCGGATGGGCGAGCGTTGCAGGGCATGAGCCACGACCTCTCACTCGGCGGCGGGGCGTTGCTGGTGGACCGGGTGGAGGACGTGCCTCCTGACACAAGCGTGGATCTGGAGTTCGCGGTCGGCGCCGAACGGCTGCTGGTGCCGGCTCGCCTGCTGCGCTGGGAGGGCCCGTTCCTGCGGATCGCGTGGCGGAAGGACACGATCGAGGCGGAAACCCGGGTGATGCAGTTGGTATTCGGCCGGCCCGATGCCTGGCTGGACTGGGACCAATTCCCCGACGACAAGCCGCTGGCCAGTCTGTGGCGGGTGCTGGTGAGCATCCGCGGGCTGTTCCGACCAAAGGGGCAACTGCTCGCGGCATCCGATCTGCCTGCGAAGACGCCGCCTGCCCAACCTGTGGCGGAAGGCACGTTGGCACGCCAGAGCTTTGTCCTGCCACCGCGTGGAGCGGTAGCCGGGACCGGACGCGGGAAAGCGATGGGCAACAAGGCCGTGGCTGCGGTTGTAATGGCACTGCTGCTCCCAGTGGCAGCGTGGGCGCAACTGCCACCTGCAGCGCCCTCCACGTCGCCGCCGATAGTGCGTCCCTATGCGTCGCCGGTTCCGCTGCTGCCCTCGGCGACGCCCCCGGCGGCACCTACAGCCCCGGCGGTACCTGCCGGTCAGGCTGGCCCGTCTTCAGTGCCGCCGCTACCACCGGTCGGTCCGGAAACCCGACGCGTGGTGCTAACCATGCGCGACCTCGGTGCGACCGAACCGATGACCATGCGCGGCGCCACTCCTATCCAGGGCGTTCTGTTTGGAATCAGAAACGATGAGGTGGTGACCGACGCGCGGCTGTTGCTCAGCGGCGCAATGTCGCCGGCGCTGATTCCGGAATTCTCCGCCGTCACAGTGACACTGAACGAGCAGTATATCGGCACCATCCAGGCCGAGCGTGATCACCCGCAGGTCGGGCCGGTGGAGATGCCGGTCAATCCGGTGTTTTTCCAGGACCGCAACCGGCTGAACTTCCGCTTCACTGGGCGCTATACGGAGCAATGCAACGACCCGCTGAGCGGGCTGCTGTGGGCGACCGTGTCGGACCGTTCAACACTGACACTGACCATCGCGCGGCTGCCACCGCAGCGCGACTTGGTGCGGCTACCTCTGCCGTTCTTCGACCAAAACCTGCGTACCCGGCTGGTATTGCCCTTCGTGCTGCCGACCCAACCCAGCAACGAAACACTGCAGGCTGCGGCGATCATCGCCTCCTGGTTCGGCAACCTGGCGGATTTCCGTGGGGTGTCCTTCCCAGTGGCGAACGAAGCCCCGGCCGAAGGTAACGCAGTGCTGGTGGCGAGCGGGCGCGACGTGCCGGGCGGGCTGGTGCTGCCACCGCTGACCGGGCCGACGCTGCTGGAAATGCCGAACCCGAACGACCGGCTGGCGACGCTGTTGGTGATTGCCGGGCGCAACCCGGGAGAGGTGTTGGCGGCAGCGAGCACGCTGGTGACGGGACCGCGGATGCTGTCCGGCAGCACGATGGCGGTACAGGCGCCGGTGGTGTCGGGGCGCCGACCATACGACGCGCCACGCTGGATCGCGACCGACCGGCCGGTGCGCTTGGGCGAACTGGTAGACGTGTCAGAGCTGCAGGGTAGCGGTTACCTGCCGGGAACGTTGCACGTGCCGTTCCGTACCTCGTCCGATCTGTACACTTGGCGGCGTCGGCCCTACACCGCCGAGATCAACTTCCGCGCTCCGCCCGGGCCGATCATCGACGTGGCACCGTCCAGGTTGGACGTATCGATCAATGGGTTGTTCCTAAAAAGCTACTCGCTTGCACCGGCGGAACGGCCGTGGAGTTGGATCGCCCGGCTGCTCGGCTTTTCGGTGCCGCAGCGGCGGGAGGCGACGTCGGTGCCGCCTTGGACCGTGTTCGGGCAGAACGACCTACAACTGTTTTTCGATGCACGGCCGCTGCACCGCGGTGACTGTGTGGCCATTCCCGACGATGTACGGATGTCGGTGGATCCGGACTCCACCATGGACTTCAGCAACGCCTACCACTTTACCGAGCTGCCTGATCTGGCGTTTTTCGTCAGCTCTGGCTTTCCGTTCACCCGAATGGCTGACCTGTCCGACACCGCGGTGGTGCTGCCGGACCGGGTCGGGACGGTGGAGCTCTCGGCGTTCCTGACGCTGATGGGACGGATCGGGGCGCTGACCGGCTATCCTGTGCTGCGAGTGACTGTGGTGCGACCGGGCGAGGCGGCGACACTGGCGGACAAGGATCTGTTGGCGATCGGCACGCTGGCGCATTTCGCAGTGGCGGCGGACCTACTGCGCGAGAGCCCGTACCGGCTGGACGGCAACGCGCTGCGGGTAGTGCTGCCGAACGCCCTGCGGGGCATCTGGCGGCTGTTCGGCGACCGCACGGACGAGGACCGGGCCAAGGCCGCAACGGCCTTGTCGTCGCCGCTGGGCAGCGGGGCGGCGGTGATGATCGGTGCGGCGGCACCGTCGCGGCACGGCCACTCGGTGGTAGCCATTCTGGCGGGCGAGCCGCAAGGATTGGGTGCCATGGTGGCCGCGTTAGGCGACGCCAGGCTGGTGCCCGACATCGAGGGCGACCTGACGCTGCTGGCCGGTGGCAAAGTGACGTCATGGCGGGCCGGACCGAGTTATACGGTGGGCTATCTGCCGCCTTGGCTGTGGCCGGACTGGCTGCTGCGCGACAACCCGCTGTGGATCCTGGGGTTGATAGTGGTCTCGGCCGGCATGCTCGGATTGGCACTGCTGCGCATCCTCGTTTGGAGCGCGGCGCGGCGGATCGGGTGGCGGCGGCCGAGCTAGGAGCAGGCAATGTTTTCAGCCACGTTTTCTCTCGTTCTGGCCCTGCTGGCCGCTCCCGCTGCCGCGGTGGCACAGACGCCCGATGTCCCGGTTGCCGCCGCGCCGTCCGATGCGACCAAGGTGCTGATTGACCAGGCGACCTACTGGATGTCGCAGAACCAGCCCGCACAAGCCCGACGCGCCCTGGACCGGTTGCTGCGGCTGGAGCCGCGCAACGCCGACGGGCTGGCGCTGCAGGCGCTGTTGCAGGCAGGCCAGGGCGACCGCACCGGGGCGCAGGCTAGTATGACGCTGCTGCGCCAGATCCGGCCCGACGACCAACGGCTGGCCACGATCGAGCAGACGTTGCGGGCCAGCGCGCTCGATTCGACAGGCCTGGCCGACGCCCGCCAACTGGCCACCGGCGGACGACCGGCGGAGGCCGTGGCGCGCTACCAGGGGCTGTTCCGCAACGGTCCGCCCCCGGGCCCGCTGGCGGTGGAATACTACCAGACCCTGGCTGCCACGCCCGGTGGGTGGGATCAGGCCCGCGAGGGTTTGGGGCGGCTCGCCGCCAATGCGCAGGACTTGCATGCGCAGTTGGCCTATGCCGAGCTTCTGACCTATCGGCCGCCGACGCGCGCCGACGGCATCGCCCGGCTTGCCGCGCTGGCACAAAACAGCCCGGTAGCCGCAGCAGCGACCAAGGACTGGCGGCAGGAGCTGGAATGGCTGCCGGTGGATACGTCCAGCATCCCTGCCTACCAGGCTTACCTCGACCACCATCCCGACAATGCCATCGCGCAGCTTCTGCAATCGGCGCGCAACCCACCACGCACTCCGGCCGACGAGGCAGCTCAGCGGCGCAGCGCCGGGTTCGCCGCACTGAACGCCGGGCGCCTGGCCGAGGCGGACACCGCCTTCCACGGGGTGCTGGCGCAGAACCCCAACGACGCCGATGCGCTGGGCGGGCTCGGGCTAGAGCGGCTGCGCCAGGGGCGTACCGAGGAGGCGCGCGAGCTGCTGAGCCGTGCCATCGCCGCCGACCCGGCCCGCAAGGCGCGCTGGGAACAGGCCTTGGCCGGAGCGAGCGTGAGTGATGACTACGCGCGCGCACGTAGTATGATCCAGCGTGGCCAGCTTGGCCCGGCCGAGCAGTTGCTGCGCGGCATCATCGGCCGCGGGGGTGATGTGGCGGGGGCGCAGGGTATGCTGGCCGATCTGTTGGTCCGCCGTGGTGATCTGCCGGGGGCCGAGGCGAACTATCGCGCCGCGCTAACGCGCCAGCCCAACAATGCGGATTTGCTGGTGGGGATGGCGCAGGTGCTGACCCGGCAGGGCCGTGACGCCGAAGCTGACGCCTTGCTCGCGCGCATCGAGAGCACCGGCAAACGCGATGCGATCGGGCGGCTGCGCGCCGACCAGCTACGCCAGCGTGCTGCCACCCTGGCCGATCCGATGCAGAAGGTGGCGCTGCTGCGCACCGCCACCGAGGCTGACCCGTCCAATCCATGGATTAAACTCGACTTGGCGCGGGCGCTGAGCGCTAGCGGCCAAAAGACTGAGGCACGCAATATCATGGCCGGCTTGGCGACCGGCCGCAGCACCGACGCGCTGCGCGCTTCGGCGTTGTTCGCCACCGAGGATGGTCGGCCGGCCGACGCCGCCAGCATCATCGCCCGACTGCCGGCAGCGGCGCGTGGGCCGGATCTGCAGGGGCTGCTGGCACAGGCACAGGTGCAGACGGACATCAGCGCCGCCATGGCACTGGCTGCCACCAGTCCGCTTGCGGCGCGGCAGAAGCTGCTCACGTTGGCAGCCGCCCCCGACCCGGATGGCGGGCGTGGGGTGGCGATCGCGCGTGCCTTCACCGAATTACGCGACCCTGCCGGTGCACGCGAGGCGCTGGCTACCGCCCAGGCGGCCACGCGCACCCCGACGCCGGCACAGCGTCTCGCCTATGCCGGCGCGCTACTGGCCGCTGGTGACGAGACAGGTGCACGCACGCTGGTGGCCTCGCTGCAGAGCACAGGCGGGCTGACCGCCGACCAGCAGGCGGCATTGGCACAGCTGCAGCTGGGCATGGCGGTGCGCGCGTCCGACACGCTGAACGCCGACGGGCGGCCGGCCGATGCATACGACACGCTGGCCCAGGAGCTGACCAAGAATCCAAACGATCCAGCCCTGAACCTGGCGCTGGCGCGGCTCTACCAGAGCACACAGGATCCACGCCGAGCATTGAGCATCAGCCTGGCGGTGCTGTCGCGCAACCCCAGCGACATGATAGCGCGGCGCGCTGCTGTGTCGGCAGCGATCCAGACGCGGGCTTTCGATCGCGCCGAGGCGCTGGTGCGCGAGGGGATGCAGCTTGCCCCCAACGACCCGCAGGTCTGGATAATATCGGCCGACCTAGCGCGGGCCCAGGGTAACAACCGGCGCGCTTTACAGGATCTGCGCACGGCCCGCTCGCTGCGTGAACAGCAGATGGGAGTGGACGCGCCACCAGCCGGCCGGCAAGGCGTGCAGGTAGCGTCGTTGATGCAGCCTCCTGGCACGCCGGAGAGCAACCCGTTCCGCCGCAGCCAGCCGACCTCGCTGTCGGATGCCTCGCCAGTGATGCCAGGACTCCCGCCGGCGGATGCGACTCTGGCCGACATCGACCGCCAGATGACCGGCCTGCGCGAGGAGCTGGCGCCGAAGGTGACGCTGGGGCCGGGACTGCGCGTGCGTACCGGTACGGCGGGGCTCGACCAGCTGAGCGAGGTGACCACACCTGTCGAGCTGATGGTGATGCCGTTCGGCCGCGGCCGCGCCACCATCATGGCGATGCCGACCTTCCTGTCGGCCGGCGAGATACCACAGAACGCCGCAAGTCAGGCCAAATTCGGCACCGCGGCGTTCGGCGGTAAGCCGCTGCCACCAAGCCAGCACGCCGAGGGCGTCGGCTTCGACGCCGCATACGAACTGGGTTGGCTGCGTGCCGATGTGGGCAGCACGCCAGTCGGCTTCCCGCTGCAGAGCATCCTCGGCGGGGTGGAGCTGTCACCGCAACTCGCGGACGGGGTGTTGCTGCGGCTGCGTGGCGAGCGGCGGGCAGTCACTGATTCGGTACTGTCGTATGCCGGCACGCGCGACACCACCAACCGCACGCTGTGGGGCGGCGTAACGCGGACTGGTGGGCACGGGCAGTTAGAGTTTACGTCGGGCCAGGCGAATTTCTACGCTGGTGGCGGCTGGGCCTCGGTGAACGGCACAGGCGTGGCATCCAACACCACCTTCGATTTCGGCGCCGGTGGCAATTATCCAGTGTGGCGCAACGGCAGTGATGAGGTACGGCTGGGGTTTGACCTGGTATATTTCGGCTACGACAAGAACCTGCGGTACTTCTCGTTGGGGCACGGTGGGTATTTCAGCCCGCAAAGCTATATCGCTGCGCTGATACCCGTATCGTACACCTCGCGCAGCGACACCCTGACCTGGTCGGTCGGCGGGGCGCTCGGCTATCAGACCTATCACGAGAACACCGCACCGGTGTTCCCCAACGATGCGCGGCTGCAGGCGCTACTGGTGTCGCAGGGCGGCGGCCCGACAGGGCTGACTGAATATCCGGGCCGCAACGCCTCCGGCATCACCGGTTCCGCGCGGGGCAGCGTGGAATACCGAGTGAACACGGCGTTGCTGCTGGGCGCGCGGGGAAACTACCAACACGCCGGCAATTGGAGCGAGTTCGGGGGCGCGCTGTATGCCCGTTACATCTTCAACGGAGACACCCGGTGACACTATTTCTGCGCGCCCTGGCGGCGGAGATCGATGGACAGGCCGGAGCGGCTGGGCGCGATGCGCTGCTTCGCGCCGTGGGACGGCGGATGGCGGCGCTGGCAGCGCTGGCGCCGTTGGCGCCGGGGGCCTCGCTGGAGGCTTTGGAGGCGGAGATGAACTCGGCGCTAGAGGCGATGGGCTGGGGGCAGGTACGGCTGATACTGCTGGAGGCAGAGCGAGCGCTGGTATTCACCCATGCCGGGCTGCCACGCACGGGCGGACTGGGTGAGCCTCCCGGGGCGTGGCTGGGAGCGGCGTTGGAGGGGTTGTACGAGGCGTGGATGGCGACGCAGCCCGGGGCTGAGGCAGGGATGGCGGCCCGGCGGACACCGGGCGGGACGGGGGAGGTTGTGGTGAGGTATGCGCGGGAGTAAGGATACGGTTCGAGATGCCGATGACACGGGGCGGGCGACCCAGTCAATTCGGCACCGCTGATCTATCCGCCCCCAGGAGCCCCACTCTACACGACAACGGCGCCCTTCCGGGTGGAATGCCGCACAACGTGGTGTTTCGGTAAGCGTCCGAACGCATCTCCAAAATCGGCGATGCGGCTGTGTACACTATGCCCTAAAGAAGCAGCTAACATCATTCTGACCTGCCCGTGCGGAGTCCGGCCCTGAAAAGCTGGGTAGTGCTGCCGCGCGACAATCAGGATGAGAACGCCCGACAATCAGGGTGAGAAAGCGTTCTGCCGCTTGCGGCGCAGGGAGGGCGGAGCCCGACCGGAGGCGCGAGCGGCAGAAAAGCTGGCCTGACGTTTCCCTGGGGGACGGATCGTCTGGTGATCGCGACCGACCGGGCTGTGGATGGATCCCTCGTGAAGGGATCCGCCCATTGCCCGGCCGCCATGTCACCGATCACCAGATGAGGTTTTACATGACGTTCCGACAGACAGATGGCCCGGCGGTTTCCGCGGCGAAGGCGTCGATCAGCACGGCCACCGCCTATCGCTTCGAGCAGCACCACCGGCTGCCATCATCCCAGAAGGCCGTGCGGGGGCGCCGGCGTCCCGATCCGCTCGTCGACTTCTTTGACGCCGAGGTGGTGCCGATGCGTAACCCTCCGGCGATGGCCGCCTGTTCGGATGAGAGTTGGTCGGCGTAGCTGCGTGGCTAACGACAGTGTTAGCCACAGGGATAGCAGCGCAGCATGGTTCAGGTGAGCGTCCTGACCGGGCCGGAACGACGGCGACGGTGGAGCGAAGCACAGAAGCTGGAGTTGTTGGCTCAGGCGTTCGGGCCGGGCGGCAACCCGACTGGGACGGCGCGCCGCGCGGACGTCTGCACGAGCGTGCTGTATCGCTGGCGGCGGGCGTGCATGGCGCCGGTTGAGCCGGCGGGCTTCGCTCCGGCGGTGTTGATCGAGGGGCCGGTACCGGTGCCACAGCCGGAGCAGCGTAATGAGCCGGCGATCGTGGTGGATCTGCCTGGCGGAGCGCGGGTGAACGTGATGGCGGGTGCGCCGACGGCGCTTGTGTCGGCGACGTTGAAGGCGTTGCGATGATCCCGGTCCCCGCGAACATGCGGGTCTGGATCGCCACCGGCCATACGGACATGCGCCGGGGCATGATCGGGTTGGCGCTGCAGGTCCAGGAGGGCCTGAAGCGGGACCCGCACGCGGGCGATCTCTATGTCTTCCGTGGCAAGCGCGGCGACCTGATCAAGGTTCTTTGGCACGACGGGATCGGTCTATCGCTCTACGCCAAGCGGCTGGACCGAGGCCGGTTCGTATGGCCCGCGGCCAACGGTGGGCCGGTGGCGATCACGCCGGGGCAGCTGGGCTATCTGCTTGAGGCGATCGACTGGCGTAATCCGCAACACACCTGGCGTCCGACGAGTGCCGGATAGGCCGCAATTTTCCTTGCCGGGCCTGCATTTAGGGGTACCCCAAGCGGCGGTTTTTGTGATTCCATCGGGGGCATGGACCACGTGGCCATGCCCAGGTCGGAGGATGTCGAAGCGCTCAGAGCCGCGCTGGCGGCGGCCGAGGCGCGCGCCGACGAGGCGGAGGCTGAGTTGGCTGCCGCCCGCGCCCAGACCTCCGACGACCAGGCCCAGATTGCCCATCTGAAGCTGCAGATCGCCAAGCTCCAGCGACAGCTGTTCGGAACGCGGTCGGAGCGGACGCAGCGCCTGCTCGATCAGCTCGAACTGCGGCTCGAGGAGCTGGAGGCCAGCGCCAGCGAGGACGAGATCGCCGCCGAGATGGCTGCGGCCAGGACGACGACCGTGCCGGGCTTCACCCGCAAGCGGCCCTCTCGCCAGCCCTTCCCCGAGCACTTGCAGCGCGAGCGCGTCGTCGAGCCGGCGCCCTGCGCTTGCCCGGCCTGTGGCGGGGCGCGCCTGTCGAAGCTGGGCGAGGACGTGACCGAGACGCTGGAGGTGATCCCGCGCCAGTGGAAGGTGATCCAGCACGTCCGCGAGAAGTTCTCCTGCCGGGACTGCGAGGCGATCAGCCAGGCGCCAGCGCCGTTCCATGTTACCCCGCGCGGCTGGGCCGGCCCCAACTTCCTGGCCATGCTGCTGTTCGAAAAGTTCGGCCAGCATCAGCCGCTCAACCGCCAGGCCGAGCGCTACGCCAGAGAGGGCGTGCCCTTGAGCCTGTCCACCCTGGCCGACCAGGTGGGCGCCGGCGCCGCCGCGCTCATGCCGCTCTTTAGGCGCATTGAGGCCCACGTCCTGGCCGCCGAGCGCCTGCACGGGGACGATACGACCGTGCCGGTGCTGGCCAGGGGCAAGACCGACACCGGCCGGCTATGGGTCTATGTGCGCGACGACGGCCCCTTCGCCGGGCCGGCTCCGCCGGCAGCGGTGTTCTACTACTCGCGCGACCGCCGGGCCGAGCATCCCAAGGCCCATCTTGCCGGGTGGAGCGGCCTCCTGCAGGCCGATGCCTATGGCGGCTTCGGCGACCTCTATGCCGCCGACCGCAGGCCTGCGCCGATATTGGAGGCGAGCTGTTGGGCGCACGGCCGCCGCAAGGTCTTCGAACTGGCCGATGTCGAGACGGCCGCCATCAAGAAGGCGCGCGGCGAGAAGCCCAAGCCGGTCTATCCGCTGGCGTTGGAGGCGGTGCGGCGCATCGACGCTCTCTTCGCCATCGAGCGTGAGATCAGTGGCCTGACGCCAGTCAAGCGCCTGGCCGTGCGCCAGGTCAGGAGCGTGCCGCTGGTCGCCGAACTTGAAGCCTGGATGACCGAGACGCGAGACAAGCTCTCGCGGGGACACGATCTGGCGAAGGCCTTGAACTACATGTTGCGCCGCTGGACGTCCTTCACCCGCTTCCTCAGTGATGGCCGCATCTGCCTGACGAACAATGCCGCCGAGCGCGCCCTGCGTGGCGTGGCCTTGGGTCGGAAGGCATGGCTCTTCTGCGGCTCCGATCGCGGCGGCCAGCGTGCCGCCGTCCTCTACAGCCTGATCGTCACCGCCAGGATGAACGATGTCGATCCCCAGGCCTGGCTCGCTGACGTCCTCGCTCGCATCGCCGAGCATCCCGTCCAAAGGCTTGATGAGTTGCTGCCCTGGAACTGGAAGCCAGCAAGATTGCGGGCGCAATCCATGGCGGCCTGACCATGCAGCGCAACAAGGTCCACCACGTCTACACAGTCGGTAGCGTCGCCAAACGCCTCGGTATCGACGAAGATCTCATTCACGAGCTGACCGTTGGCCTGGAGCCCGAAGACGGCGTCATCTGGGTCTATGGGCTCGACGAAGACGATGGAACACTGGCCTTCACCGACGACGGCGTCGAGGAGGTTCGGCTCCTCCTGGAAGAATACCGCCGCCTGGCACCCTCAAAATCCTGACATTCGTTCCGCGGTGCTCACCGGATGGCTACGCCGATGCTGACGGCGGCGCCGGAGCTGCGTGCGGTGGCGATCTTCGACGAGATGCAGCGGCGCCATCCGGATCTGTCCACCGGGGCGCGCCGTACCCTGGAGCGGCGCATCCGGGCATGGCGGGCCATTCATGGTGCGGACCAGGAGGTGATTTTCCGCCAGCTCCACGAACCTGGCCGGATGGGGTTGTCAGATTTCACCGACATGTCCGATCTGGGTGTCACGATCGCCGGCATTCGGCTCGATCACCGTCTCTATCATTTCCGGCTCGCCTACTCGGGCTTCGAGCATGCCCACGTGATTCTTGGCGGCGAAAGCTACGTGGCGCTGGCCGAAGGACTGCAGAACGCGTTGTGGGCGCTTGGCGGCGCGCCGCTCGAGCACCGCAGCGACAGCCTGTCGGCCGCGTTCCGCAACCTGGACCACGATGCGCGCGAGGATCTGACCCGGCGCTATGACGCGCTGTGCGCCCATTACGGGATGCAGCCGACCCGCAACAATCGTGGTGTGGCGCATGAGAACGGCGGGATCGAAAGTGCGCACGGCCATCTCCGGAAAGCCGCCCGCGACGCGCTGCTGATGCGCGGGAGCGCCGACTTCGACGATCTCGCCAGCTATCGCCGCTTCATCGACGAGATCGTCAGCCGCAAGAACGCCCACCATGCCAAGCGTATCGCCGCCGAGCGGCCGGCGCTCCAGCTGCTCCCTGGGCAGCGGACCTGCGATCATGAGGAGACGATCGTCACCGTCACCTCGTCGGGCGGCTTCACGCTGCGGAAGGTGTTCTACACGGTGCCGTCCCGGCTCATCGGCCATCGCCTGCGGGTCCGGCTATATGATGATCGCCTGGATCTGTTCATCGGTGGCACCTTGCTGATGACCCTGGCACGCGGACGCGCCGCCGCCGGCAAGCACGCCCATGTCGTCGACTACCGCCATGTGATCCACGCCCTGCGGCACAAACCCATGGCGCTGCTCAATCTCGTCTATCGCAACCAGCTGTTCCCTCGCGACGCCTATCGCCTGACCTTCGACCGGCTGCTCGAAAAGATCCCGGAAAAATCAGCGTGTCGCCTGATGGTGGATCTTCTGGCGCTCGCCCATGAGCGCGGCTGCGAGGCCGAACTCGCCAGGCTGCTCACCGCCGATCTCGCCGCCGCCCAACTGCCCGACATCACGGCACTACGCGCCCGCTTCGCCCCGGATCCCGCCGCCCTTCCCGAGATCGTCGTCCAGCTCACGCCGCTGGTCGCCTATGAGGCGCTGCTCAGCGCCGACACGGGTCCTCAGTGGGGAGACGCGGCATGACCCAGAGCATCGACATCGCCCGGCTGACGCTGATGCTCAATGACCTCCGCCTGCCCGCGATCAAGCAGGATTGGTCAGCCCTGGCCGAACAGGCGGACAAGGAAAGTTGGCCCGCCGCGCGCTTCCTCGCCGCTCTCGCCGAGCACGAAATCGCCGAACGCGACCGCCGCCGCCTCGCGCGTCATCTCGCCGAGGCGCAACTCCTGCCCGGCAAGACCCTCGACAGCTTCGACTTCGACGTGGTGCCGATGGTCTCCAAGGCGCATGTCCTGGCGATCTGCGCCGGCGACAGCTGGATCGACAAGGGCGCCAATCTGCTGCTCATCGGCGGACCCGGCGGTGGCAAGACGCATCTGGCCTCGGCCATCGGCCTCGCGTTGGTCGAAAACGGCCGGCGCGTGATGTTCGCCCGCACCTCCGACCTCGTCCAGCGCCTTCAGGTGGCGCGCCGCGAACTGGCGCTGGAGGCCGCCATCAATCGGCTCGATCGCTTCCACCTGCTGATCCTCGATGATCTTGCCTATGTCAGCAAGGATCAGGCCGAAACTTCCGTCCTGTTCGAGCTGATCAGTGCTCGCTACGAGCGCAGATCCACCCTGATCACCGCCAATCAGCCGTTCGGCGCTTGGGGAAAGGTCTTTCCAGACCCAGCCATGACGCTCGCCGCCGTCGACCGCCTCGTCCACCATGCCACGATCTTCGAAATCAACGTCGACAGCTACCGTCGCCGCGCCGCACTCGAACGCAAACACAAGGGCGCCGGACGGCCGCAAAGCTACGCGACAATCAAGGACCTCGACCCTGTGTCGCCGCCCGACAATCAAACCCAAACTTAGCGCTTGCCACCGACAATCACACCGAACATCATCGCCTCGTTGCGATCACCAATTCTCATCCTGATCGCCGCCCTCTCTCACCCAGATTGTCGCGCAATAGTAGTGCGGCGCGCTATTCGTTCGCATATGCGCAAGGCCAAGTTTGCGGTCGCCCGCAACCTCGTCGTGATGCTGCTGCCGCGCGACAATCAAGGTGAGAACCGTATTGCCTCATCCGGAATGCTCCCGAGCGAGCCGGGCATTGCCTCACCAGAATGCTCCCTTGGCCGCATCAGCTTGTCAATCTCGGCGGGAGCGCAAGACCCGCTTTCCTGTTCGATCGGCAAGCCTGCTTTCCCGTCCCGACCTGGCGCCGCCGGAGCCGCGGCGCGCAGCGGAGGGGATTGGGAGGAGCGGAGCCACCCGGAGCGAGGTCCCGTCGCCGGGACGATGGATCAGGACAAGCCGCAGCTGGCTGAGCAACACCGCCGGCGAGCCGAGGGACAACCGAGGTCGGCTTGGTGGCTGATGAGGCGTGGCGGATGGTGGCCAGCTTGCCGGCTTCCTGGTCCGCTGTGGTGCGACGGCAGCAAGGGTTCAAGCTCGCCCACGATGCCGGCCATTGCGTCAAGCCAAAAAAACAACAAAACCGGGCCAGCCATGCTTGCACCCGGTTTCGTTGCAATCACATTCACGCACATGAGGGGACATATGGTGACACGGGTTTACTGCGCGCGGCAGTGTTAACAGAACGTTAACGCGCCCGGCCAGTTGTCAGGATCGTTAACCGATTGCGGCAGCACAGGTATGCAGGGTTTGGGGATCTCGGTCTCGTCGCCCACAGTGGGACAGGGAACCGGACCATCGTGCTGACCTGACCGCGCCGTCGGCAAGCCGCCAAGGCGGTGCCAGCGACTTTGTCCGGAACCGTTTGCTCCCTTAACTGACGCGATGCAAATGGGTAACGTATCTCGGGATCGAACGATCTGGACGATGGGAGATCAGCTTGGGCCGACAATTTAGCTTGCATCGCAAGCGGTATCGGTCTGCGAAGGGGCAGTTCGCTAAAATCTGAGCAAAAACGGCTGAACTTACGAATCGGGTCAGCAGGTCCCTCGTCCAGTCTGCATTGTAAGTCACAGGCGTGGGTCGCTAGGCGATTTTGATACCGGCGATTTGGCAAGTTAGTAACATTGGCGATCTTTGGCTAGCCCTGGGGCTCACGCTGGCGTCATGCCGAGCGAATTGTTGAAGGTCATGTCATTTTGGGTCTAGGCTGTCTTCCGCGGCAGACGCGAAGCTTTCCCTGCAGGATGCCTCTGGTCAAATGGCTTATGGACTTCCGCGATGCGATGGCGAGTGCTCTTCCGGCCAGGTGGCTGGGACCTTGTCCTATCAAGGCACTGCCGGTGGCGTGGACGTGTGTCCCGACAACGAGTTACCGCAACCAAGCCACGAAGATGCGGGCAACCACATTATGTTCCCGCAAGAACGCCTGTGGTGTGGGAACAGGCGAGCGATATTACGGCCAGGTGGCAGGGGATCACCTTGAAACCCGCTTCCGTAGGCCAGAAGTTGGCGGCGTTGCGGGCGCCGGACCGACTGCCCTGGCGGGTGGCTGCGCCGCTCATCACAGTGATATCTATAGCGCTCTGGGCTGGGCTCTGGGCCGCCGGCGCTTTGCTGCTCCGACAATGAGGCTAGGGGCATCACACGCACCATCGATGTGCTGTGGTGCGCCGTTCGCAAAGCATTGCCGGTGTTCAGAGATACCGGCCCCTATCCGAAAGTGGTGAAGTGGCGCCGAATCCGATCACTCTGGTTCGCATTCTGTGGCGGTGAAGTAGCTTGCGCACTCGTGTGGTGTGAACTGCGGCAGGGCATCGCGGATCGTGTTCCAAAGGTCAGGAGTGGTGCGGGCGGCGGTTTTGCCCGTTTCGGCCATTGATCGAAAAAAATGTGCCATGGCCCGAACGGGCCATGCGCGGTGCGGCCCTTCAATGCTCCAGCCCGGGCGTAAGATCCGGCAGCGCCGCGAGCATCAGAACCTCGTCCCTGGCCTGCAGCCTGCGGTCACAGAGCAGGGCGCCGGCCGCGTCCCGCCGCGCGCTGAACCATAGGCCCGGGCCGAAGGCCGCCGAACCGCCGGGCTGCAGCGTCCCGAGAAACGCCACGCGGGCCGGCTCGTTCGGGATTTCCTGCGCCACCTGCCGGTACAGGTCGTCCAGATCGGCGGAGGTCCGCGTCACCCGGGCAACGGCATACTCGGCATACGGGCCAATGCACGTCGCCAGCTCGCCCGTGATCTGCTGCACGGCGGCGGCCCGCCCGCCGCGGCGTAGGTCCAGGCCCGCGGGGCCGGCGGCGCCGTCGGCCACGCGGATGTCGACCAGGGTCTCCGCCTCGCCGCGCAGCAGCAGGAAGCGCCACCCTTCGGTCCGCTCGGGCAACGCGAGCCGCTCTCCCGGCGCGTAGAGCAGGCACTCGCCGCGCTCGGCGAGATGCTGCGCCTGCTCCGGGGTCAGACCCGGCAGGCCCGCCAGGATCAGCGGCGCGATCTCCGCTGGCGCGCAGTCGGGAAACGGGGCGGCGGCCGTGTCCCCGCCAGCGCGATCCGATGCCGCTGGAAGCCGTACCAGAGCCAGCGGTACACGTCGGCCTCGGCCCCTACCAAGTCCTGGTAGTGGGCGACCCAGTAGCGGATGCGGTAGCGGGTCGATGCGCTGCTCGCCTCCCATTCCAGCGGCGCCGCCGAGACCGACCTGGCCCGATCGACGAGTAGGGAGTCGGCGATCAATTCCGAGGCCAGCCCGACGACCAGTTGCGGCGGCACCGCGCAGGGCAACTTGATGGCGACCTCGGAGCGGACCGAACGGTCCCGGGGCAGGATCTCCAGCTCGCCGTCCGATAATTTGGCGTTCGGCAGCATGACAGCCGCACCGTCGGACCGCCGCACCACGACGTTGCGCCATGTCATCGCTTCCACCTGCATGGCCTCGCCGTCGCGCACGATCCCGTCGCCCACCCTGAGGGTGCGATCGCTGCTCAGCTCAACGCCTGAGATCATGCTGTCCAGCGTGGGCTGCATAGCGAGGCCGATCGCGGCCGTCACGGCCGAGGTGGTCAGCAGCGCCCGCACGTCGAAGCCGAAATGCTCCAGCACGGCATACGCCACCACCAGGGCCACCGCGGCGTGGACCAACAGGCGATGCAGCGCGGTCGGTGCCGCGCCGCCGCGGCGGGCCGTGCCGAGATTGAGGATCAGCCACGCTCCGCCGAACACCAGCGCGATCGCGCTGGCGGCCACGGCCGCGGCGGTCGTCCCGGTCCTGACCTCTCCCGTGCCGAGCACCGGGCTGCTCGCCGTGAACGCCACGAAAAGCCACAGCAGGATGGCCAGCAGCCCGGCTCCGAGCCCTCCCGGACGCGACCGGAAACCTGGCAGGAGGGTCATGTTTCCTTGCCCTCCGGCCTGGCCTCGGCGTTGAGCGCCGCCAGCGCCTTGTCGAGGCTCGTGCGCAGCCGTTCGATGGCGGCCCCCAGCAGGCGAATCTCGCGCACTCCGCTGTGCGGCAGGCGCGGCGATGGCGCGGCGGACAGGCTCTGCCCGTCGGCGGCGCGGGCGAGTTCGGCGAGCGGACGGGCGACCATCACATCCAGCGCCGCGGAGAGCGCAAGATAGGCGACGACGAACACCGCCAGGAGGCCCGCGGCCAGGATGCCGACCAGGCGGACGGTGCCGCGCAGCGGTTCGGTGAGGGGCACGGTCAGCATCTCGGCCCCCACGGTCTCGCCCATCTGCCAGCCGAACCCGTTGTTCGGCCCGTAGCGCGCGACCATGCCCGCCGGCGCCCGCTCCGACGTGCTGTGGCACTCCAGGCAGACGGTGTCGGTCACCCGTATCGACCGCGCCAAGTAGAACAGCTTGTCGGTTCCGGCCTCCCGCACCCCGGTCGCCTCGTCGAGCGCAGGGTTGTCGCGAAAGCGCCTGATCACCTCGATATCGAACGGTTCGGAGCGGTCGTTCGGGTTGGTCGGGCTCATCGAGGGGAAGCGGAACGTGTAGAGCTGGGCCGTGCCGCTGACCGAGCGGAACACGGTCTGCGTGGCATAGAAAGGCACCATCTCCTGGTAGAACTCGTGCGAGGGCAGGCCGACGAGTTTCGGCAGGATGTGCGTCTCGGTGTAATTGCCCACCGCATTGGCGGAGGCGAGCATGATCCTCGCCTCCCGCTCCGCGGTTCGGAGCGCTTCGTCATAAAGCAGCAAATAGAAGCCACCCACGCCGGCCAGCAGCGCCAGCGTGAACACAGTGATGAGAATCCGACTGATCAAACGCCCGATATCCGGAACTTCCGACATGTGCTTCGACCGGGTTACTGCGGGGCGCCACCGTATCATTTGTCGCCATCACCGGCATCAACCGGGAGTTCAGTCTGTTTCTGAGACAAGTTCTGTCCGGCAAGGATTGGGTATGATCCGGCTCGCCGCAGGCCGTGATATTCACGTTTCCGTGATGGCCTTTCCGGAATGCCCCCCGGGCGCGATATTTCCTTTCTATGGAAAGATTTTTCGGTTTCTCCATCGGAAGAAAGACATGAGGGCCCCTGCCCCCATTTCCATGCCGACCGGTGCCGAACGCCCGCGGTGGTCGGCAAGGCCGTCGTTTGCGCCGCCGTGCTGCTCGGCATGACGAACGCGGACCTGGCCCGCACGATCGGCGTCTCGGAAGCGACGGTCTCGCGGATCAGGGTCGGGAGCTACCGCCTCGAGTCCGGGACGAAACCCTACGAGCTGTCGCTGCTGCTCATCCGGCTGTTCCGTGGCTTGGCCGCTGTCATGGGCGGCGAGGAAGTCTCCATCGGCTCCTGGATGGAAACCGCGAACCTCGCCCTGCGCGGCGTGCCGCGCGCGCTGGTGCAGACGGTGACCGGGCTGGTGGCCACGGTGGACTATGTGGACGCTGCCCGCACTCGCGTCTGAGGCGACCGGCTGGAGCGGCGACCTGTGGCGGCTGGTCGAGAGCCAGTCCGCGGTCGCCACCCTGAAGCTGGTCGACACGCTCGACGAGCAGGCCATCCTCGAGGCCGAGCTTGAAGGCAGCAAGCCCCTCGTCCCCGCTTCCTGGGCGCATCTCGACTATCTGCTGGCGACGCCGTTCCGCTACGCCCCCTACCGCACCGGCAGCCGGTTCCGCCGCGACCGCCAGACCGACGGCTGCTTCTATGCTTCCGAACGGGTCGAAACCGCGGTCGCCGAAGCGGCCTTCCATGGCCTGCTGTTCTTCCTCGATGCGCCGGGTGCCAGGCGGCCTTCGAATCCGCAGGAGCGGACCGCGATCCACGTGCCGGGCCGTACCGCGGCGGCCATCGACCTGACCGCGCCGCCGCTGGATGCCGATGCGTCGCTCTGGGAGCACCCGACCGACTACGCTCCGTGCCAGGACCTCGCCGACGCGGTCCGCAGGGCTGGCCTGGAGGTGATCCGCTACCGCTCCGTGCGGGACCCGGGCAGGGGCATCAACCTGGCGCTGCTTTCGCCGGCGGCCTTTAAGGCGACGCGGCCCGACCAGTGGCAGACTTGGCACGTTTTCCTGCGCGAGGCCTCGGTGCAGACGGTGCGGGAGATGCCCCGCGCGACCTTCGAAATCACCTTCTCGGCCTGGGCCGCCGATCCCCGCGTGCCGCTCCGGCTGCCGCATTGAGTACGAGGAAGTGCGGCGTCCGCGCCGCTCACACCCGCGGCGTGCCCTCGGCGAGGTAGCCGCCGTCCACGTAATGGATCGAACCGGTGACGTAGCCGGCCGCATCGGAGCACAGGAACGCCACCGTGCGGGCGACTTCGGCGGGCTCGCCCAGCCGGCCGAGCGGCACGCGGCGCAGCGTGGCGGCGCGCATCGCGACGTCGGCCGGGGCGGTGCTGCGGTAAAGTGGCAGGTTGATCTCGGTGGAAACGGCGCCCGGCGCCACCGCGTTCACCATGATGCCGTGCGGGGCAAGCTCCACGGCGAGCTGCCGTGTCAGCATGTCGATGCCTCCCTTGGCGGCGCAGTAGGAGCCCATGTTCGTCTTGCCGATCACGCCGTGGATGGAGGAGATGTTGACGATGCGGCCGGGCGCGTTGCGCGCGATGAGGTGGCGTACCACCCGGCGGCTGCACA
Organism: uncultured Acetobacteraceae bacterium; assembly: GCA_903839965.1. Lineage (GTDB taxonomy): Bacteria > Pseudomonadota > Alphaproteobacteria > Acetobacterales > Acetobacteraceae > Rhodovastum. Next base: position 24,182 of record CAIMEK010000022.1, read on the forward strand.
GGAAGCAGCCGGTCAGGTTGGTGCGCAGCACATCGTCCCATTCCTGCAACGAGGTCTCCACCAGCGCATTGCGCAGGATGATGCCCGCATTGTTCACCAGCACGTCGATCCGGCCGAACCGCGCGAGCACCTGCTACCCCAGCTCCTCCACGGCCGCCTCGCTGCCGACATCGGCCGCGACGGCGATCGCCTCGCCGCCGGCCGCTGCGATGCCGCGCACCGCCTCCTGCAGCCTGCCACTAGCATCGCGGTCGACGGCGGCGACACGCGCGCCCTCGGCAGCGAGCGTTTCGGCAATGGCGCGGCCGATGCCGCGCGCCGCGCCGGTGACCACGGCGACCTTGTCCTGCAGGTTCAAGTCCATGTCGTAACCCCATGCCACGGGTGGCCAAGGCCCGCCGGATCAGCGGGCAACCTCGCCGGCCAACACGGCGAGGTGATCGTCCGTCGGCGCGGGCAATGCGCATTGCGGGCGATTCCAGTTAGTTGCCGGAGTATGGCGGCAATCGAGACGGCTTCGCAAGGCCGCCGGCCAGCGCGGCGCGGCCGGCGATATCCCCCGTTCCTGTGGACAAGTTTGAGGGGAAAGCCGGGTGTATGCCGCCTCGGCAAGCGCTTTCAAACTCTTATACGAATTGCCCTGAATCTGGGCAGAAAACCCGAAGCCGTTGAGGGAAATCGTCGCTTTTGTGTTATCGTTGCGAGACTCCTCGGGCTTCGCCGCTGCACGCATGCCGGAGGCCTCCTGTGCGCAACCCTAAGTCGCGGCGAGGTCCTGCAATCCTCACTGGTTGTTGTGCCGATCACAGGAAATCACAATTCTCGCGGCTGCCGAACCGCCGCCCTACAGTGCCGCGCATGTGCAATCTCTATTCCATGACCAGGCCCCGCGAGGCGGTGCTGCAATTTGCCCGGGCGCTGCGCGACCACACCGGCAACCAGCCGCCGCTGTCGGGCATTTTCCCCGACCAGTTGGCGCCAGTCGTTACCCGCGATGCCGAAGGCGTACGCAGCGTGGCGGCGATGCGCTGGGGCTTCCCGCCGCCTCCCAACCTGGCGACGCGCCCGGTCACCAACGTGCGCAACCTGTCCAACCCGTACTGGCGCGCCTGGCTGCAGCCCGAGGCCCGCTGCCTGGTGCCGGCGACCGCGTTCTGCGAATACACCGACACCGCGCCGAAGGTGCCGCACTGGTTCGCGCTCGCCCCCGACCGGCCGCTGTTCGCCTTCGCCGGCATCTGGCGGCGCTGGCGGGGGGTGCGCAAGGGCGAGGACGGCGAGCATCTGCTGTTCGCCTTCCTGACCACGGCGGCGAACGACCTGGTGCGGCCGGTGCACGCCAAGGCGATGCCGGTGATCCTGACCGGCGAGGACTGCGACGCCTGGCTGGAGGCCGACCTGCCGACGGCGCTCGCCCTGCAGCGTCCGGCGCCGCCCGGGCGGTTGCGCATCGTCGCGACGGGCAAGCGCGAGGGCACCGGCGCGGGCATGTCGGTTTTCGGCTGAGCGGGCTATCCTCCGGCCCGACAACGGAAGGGTTGGGTCCATGCGCATCGCTTTCATCCATACGGTCGGCTTCCTGGTGGACAACTTCCGCGAGCGCGCCGCCGCCGAGCTGGCCGGGGCCGACTGCTTCCACATCCTCAACGAGAGCCTGCTGCAGGACCTGCTGCGCGGCGCGCCGAAGCCGTTGGTGTATCGCCGCGTGGTCACGCAGGTCGTGCTGGCGGCGGATGCCGGCGCCGACCTGATCGCCATCACCTGCTCGTCGACCTCGCCGGCGGTGGACGCGGCGCGGATGCTGGTGGCGCAGCCCGTGCTGAAGATCGACGACCCGATGATGGCGGAGGCGGTGCGGGCCGGGACGCGCATCGGGCTGCTGTGCACCGCGACCAGCACGGTGGAGCCGAGCACCGCATTGCTGCACGCGCACGCCGCGGCGCAGGGGCGCACGGTGACGGTGACGCCGCATGTCGAGGCCGAGGCCTACGCCGCCCTGATGCGGGGCGAGCGTGACAAGCACGACGCCGCCGTGCGCGCGGCCGCGCGTTCGCTCGCCGCCGGGGTCGATGTGCTGGTGCTGGCGCAGGCCTCGCTCGCCCGCCTGCGCGACGACATCGCCGGCAAGGTGGCCTGCCCGGTGCTGGCGAGCCCACCCTTGCTGATGCGCGAAATCGCCGCTCGGGTACAGGCGATGAAGTAGAAAGCCAGGGCTCCGTCATCGCGCGAAGGCGCGCGCCGGGCCTGGCCCCGCCAAGGGCCTCCCGGCCCCTTGCGGGTCGAGGGCAGAGCCCCATAGGGGCCAACTTTAGGCACGGTGGCCGACGCGGAGGGTGGTTGCGTGGGTTCTTCGTTGTCGGGGGCGTTCAAGTAGATGGCGGGCCAGGGCTAGGGTTGCTTGGCCCGCAGTGATTGCGTTGAGTGCGCCACGAATACCTGCGAGCAAGGCGTCACGCAGCAACTGGGTTATCCGCCAGAGTGAGGCGGAACGTTGGCGCATTGCTTGTCGCACAGGGGGGAGAGTCCAGGACTTCCTGGGTAAGATCGTCAATCAGCAGAGCGAGAATGAGGTGGGCAAGCAGCCAACTTCGGGCCAGGTCGCGACGCTTCGCCGGTAGCCGATCTAGGCCCAGTTGGCTTTTCAGGCGTTTGAACGCCAGTTCCACCTGCCAGCGCACCCGATAGGCCGCCAGCACCTCATCGAGGCGCACATCCGCGGGCAATGAGGTCAACAGCATCAGGAAGCCGGCGGATTGCACCGTTATTGGTTGTAGTTCGGCATGACAGCGACGCTTGCTGTGGCCACGCCGCACCCGCCGCAGGGCCTGCTCGGCAGCCTCGGCCGTCGCGCGCCGCACGATCAGCCGGGCCTCAAACCAAGTCAGGCCGCGTTTCCCAGGGCTGCCCGAGTGCGCCACCTGCACCCGCCGCTCAATGGCGCAGCCGGGCTGCAAGCCACCGAACAGCGTCTCCCAGACCAGCGGCGTGCCGTCCGCTTGCAGCAAACGCAGGCTGGACCAGCCGACACGCACAATAAAGTCCGCGCCTTGGTCAAGCACCGACTTGAGAGCGGCGGGCTTGGCGTAATTGCGATCCCCCAAGGCCACATCGCCTGGCTCCAACCCGGCGCGCGTCAGGCTCTCCGCGCCATGCGCATCGGTCAGATCAAGATCGGTGAAGCAGCTGGACGCGGGATCGTAGGTGGCGTGCAGCCGCCAATCGGTGCCGCGGCTGCCGGGCTGAGTGATCACGCTGCCATCAACAATACGCAGCCGCCGGCCCGGCAGAAATGCCGCGGCCCGGTGCAATCCAACGTCGCGACGCAGCAGCGCACCCGCAACCTGGCCCAGCCAGTCCGAAGCATTGCGCACTCGCTTCATCACCGCCGTATCCGACATCTCCGCCAAACCGCTCACCCCCGCCCAGGCGGCTGCGGCTCGCAAAGACAGGCCTCCGGGTCCGTAGGCAAGCGCCAGCCGAAGCAGCATCTCGCCGCTGCGTATCTCTCGTTTGCGGATCAACGCCTTCATGGCCAGGACGCTGGTGTCCAGGTCAATCAGCCCAGACACCTTCGAAACCACATCAGGCCAGTGCGACGTTAGCGTGGCTGCGTTCTGCATCCTCGCCATGAATCATGCCTCATCCCGCGTCGATAAGCCTAAAGTTGGCGCCTATGGGGCAGAGCCCTCGCCTTACTTCCACAGCGCCCCGCGCCGATCGCTGCGCGGCTGCGGCCTGAAGGGCAGCTTGGCCAGCGCGTCCAGGTCCGGCTCGATGCCCAGCCCCGGCGTGGTCGGAAGAACAAAATGCCCGGCCTCGAATTGCACCGCCGGGCGGCTGACGGCATCGCGCGTTGCGCGCTGCGGCTCCATCTGCTCGAGGATGAAGAAATTCGGGATCGACGCCGCCAGGTGCATCGCCGCCATGGTGCAGATCGGCCCGCCCGGATTGTGCGGCGCCACCGGAATGTACCAGGTGTCGGCCAACGCGGCGATGCGGCGCACCTCGGTCAGCCCGCCCGCATGCATCAGGTCGGGCTGGATGATGCGGCAGCCGCCGTTCTCGATCAGCTCGCGGAATTCGTAGCGCGACAGCAGCCGCTCGCCGGTCGCGATCGGGGTACGCAGCTCGCGCTGCAACTGCACCATGGCGCGCGCATTCTCGAACGGAATCGGCTCCTCGAACCAGCCCGGCCGCGACGGCGCCAAGGCGTCGTCCAGCCGGATGGCCAGCCGCGGCGACAGCAACTCGCTGCACTCGATGAAAATCTCGGCCGTCGGCCCCGCGCCCTCGCGCGCCGCCGCCACCACGTCGCGCACGCGGCTGATCTCGCCGACCTCGTCGGCCTGCAGGCCCTCGAAGGTGAGCGGGCCGCACTTGAAGCCCGTGAACCCGCGCCGGATCGCTTCCTGGGCGAGAGCAAAAGCCTGGTCGGGCGTGTGGCTGCCGCCGATCCAGTGGCTGGCGTAGACCCGCAGCCGGTCGCGATGCGCCCCGCCCAGCAGCCGGTAAACCGGCACGCCGAGCCGCTTGCCCTCGATGTCCCACAGCGCCACGTCGAGCGCGGCCAGCGCGCTCATGAACACGGCGCCGCCGCGCCAGCGCCAGGCATTGTAGAGCCGGTGCCAGTGCTGCTCCGGACCGGCGGGGTCCTCGCCCACAAGATGCGGCGCGAACTCGCCGATGGCCGTCTCGACGCTCTCGATGGCGCCGTGCAGCGATGCCTCGCCCCAGCCGGTGATGCCCTCGTCGGTGCTGATGCGCACCAGCAGCCAGTTGCACCAGTCCACCCAGAACTTGAACGTCTCGATCCGCGTGATCTTCATGTCGCCTCGACCTCGGCATGGGGAATGGGAATGGTCTCGTGCCCGTCCGCGGCGCAGCATCCCATCGACGCCCGCTGTACGAGGGTGGCCTGCAACTCGATCCGCCGCGGCGGCGCGGCCGGTTCACGCATGCGCCGGGCCAGCATCTCCCAGGCGAGCGTAGCCATTTCCGCAGTCGGATGCTCGATGACGGACAACGGAGGCTGCACGATGTCGGCCCAGTCCGGATGTTCGAAGGCGAGCAGCGAAACGTCGCGCGGCCAGGCCAGGCCCAGCGCCTGCAGGGCGCGGATCATCCACAGCCCCACGCGCGTGTTGCTGGCGATCAGGCCGGTCGGGCGATCGGGGCGGCACAGCTGCGCGGCGAGCCGGGCGGCGAAGTCCGCCGCGTCGTCGCCGCGCTGCATCACCTCGGCCGACATCCGCAGACCCGACGCCCGGGCCGTGTGCCGGAACGCCTCGATGCGCTGGCGGGTGGTGATCAGGTGCGGATAGCTGACGATGAACAGCAGCCGTCGATGGCCGAGCGCCACGAAGCGCGCGACCGCGTCCTGCATGGCGGCGCGGTTGTCGATGATGATTTCGTCGAAACGCTGCTGCGTCGGGGTGCGGTCGAGGATCACCGTCGGCAGGCCCTCGCGCATGACCAGGTCGAGGCTGGCGCCGGAGCGCGCGCTCGGCACCAGCAGCAGGCCGGCCAGCCGATGCGCGAGCAGCGCCGACAGGCGGCGGTATTCAAGCTCGGGGTCCTGCTGGCTCAGCACCTGCACCACTTCGAAGCCGCTGCGCGCGGCGATGCCTTCCAGCAGGTCGGCCAGCCCGGCGAACAGCGCGCTGGCCATGTTCGGCAGGCAGACCCCGACCAGGCGCGACTGGCCGCGCCGCAGCCCCTGCGCCAGGCGGTTCGGCACGTAGTTGAGTTCGCTTACCGCCGCGAGCACCAGCCGGCGCCGGGCCTCGCTGACGTTCTTGGTGCCGTTGAGCACGTACGACACGGTGCCGACCGACACCCCCGCATGCCGGGCAACGTCGAGGATCGTCACCTTCGTCTCGGGCGCCGCCATCAGACACTCCCTGCCGGCGTGGTGAAACCTTTCATTTTGACATGCTGTGCCTTCCCCGGGGGACGGTCAAGCCATTCGCGGCCGGCGGCCTGGGGGGATCGAGTCGCCGCGGTTTGGACTCTACTGACGCCCCCGGGGCGGTGGATTCGTCCTCGGCCAGCAAAACTTATCCCCAGGACTCTACTGACGGGGATTCGGACTCTACTGACGCGACTCGGAGTTGTCCCCTGGACTCTACGCAGGGGGAATTCGGACTCTACTGACGCGACTCAACGCCCTGGCCTACGCTGGGAAGACGCAGCGCCGGATCGTCTCCGCCTGGATCGGCACCGCCTTTGCCCAGGACGATGCCACCGCCGCCCGCAAGCAATGGCGCCAGGTTGCCGACCTGGCCAGCCCCCGCGTGCCCAAACTCGCCGCGCTGATGGAAGAGGTAGAGGACGACGCACTGGCTTACATGGACTTCCCTGTCCAGCACGGGACCAAGCTGCACAGCACCAATCCGCTCGAACGTCCCAACGGCGAGATCAAGCGCCGCAGCGAGATGGTCGGTATCTTTCCCAACGAGGACGCCGTCGTCCGTCTCATCGGCACGCTGCGGCTTGAACAGAACGATGATTGGGCGGTCCAGCATGCCCGCCATATGTCGCTGAAAACCATCGCCCAACTCAGCGATGATCCCATGGTCAGCTTGCCGCCATTGGCGGCCTGACCAGGCGGCTCAACCCCACCCAAGAGTATCGCTCCTACACCACGGCACGGGGCACGACCGGTACAAATAACCTTCCTAATGGCCTGCGTCAGTAGAGTCCAACTCGCATTCGCTGAAACGAACTCGCCAAATTAAGTGTGCAGTCCCGGGCCAGAACCGGCAGCCGTTGGTCAACACGTCGAAGGAAGCCCAGCCTTGAGCGCTTCCTCGGGCCTTGCGGCACGGCCATTGGCGCACGTGTTGGAGCGGCCCCCCAATTTGACAGGACAGGCGGCGTAACCGTGAGGGTTTTGAGGCGTCGGCATATTCCTTACGGACGAAACCTAGCCCGACATAAGAGGACGGAAGCGCCGTTTGATTGTGAGCCACATGCCCGTTACGATGCCCAGTTGTTCCGCCCGATAAATGTGATAAATATCCCCTAGCAGCCTGTCGGAGTGGAGGAGTTTGCAGAATTATCTTTCAAGATTCGCCAAAATCACTACCTTTTCTTCCGTATAGTGCGGAGACCGCGGAAGTAATGTCTATTTTGTTCTATTTATGTTCTTAACTCCGACAGGCTGCTAGCGATCAATATCAGGACTGGGAAGATCCGAGCCTCACCGCGGCTCAGGTCGCCGAATGTTACGGGCTCAAGCGGCGCCAGGTGTTCCACTTTTTCAACGGAATCCCCGAGGCATGAGGGAAATCTGATGACCACTTCCGAGACGACGCCGGCCTCTTCAGAGACCGTCGCCTGCTACGTCGAGCGTGAGATTAATTACCTACGAGAGTGCAAAGCGCTACATGCCGAGGTCGAACGGCTACGTGCTGAGAGCGAGTTGCGCCGCAAGCTCGCCATCCACTGGCAGCAGATTGCGTGGCAGCTGCACGACCTGGCCGAGGCCGGCGCGCGCGACACGATGGAGCGGCTCACCGAAATGACGAAGTGCATCAATGCCGAGCATTCCTGAAACGTTCGGCCGCACTTACCGCTTTACTCCCCCGCAGCGCCGAGCGTTATCTTGGTTGCCCGCTGATGGGTCCTGGGCGTGCACCGACCGACTTATTGATACTGCCGTGGAAAGCCTTCACCACAATTGCCGCGACCTCGTCGAGTGGGAGAACCGCGCCGGCCCTGGCGGCGGGAAGCGACGAGAATGGCGACTCACGCCAGCCGGGCTGGCAGAGCGCGGCAAACTGCAGAGTGCTATGGGCCCTTCCGAGACGACGCCACGGGGGTGAAGTGGTTGGCGTATTCGCCTGCAGCGAGGACTCCCTGAGCTGCGCACCAAGCCGTTGACCGTTGCCTACGCGGCGTATCTTTCCTGGCATGCCAGCCGCGACAGCAGGATCAATGCCGCGGAATAGTAGTCTGGTGAAGCCCTAACTGCGGGTAGATCGAGTGGCACATCGATTTTTTGTTCCCGCGGCACCGACGCCACACGGGCAACTGCCGCCATGCCCGGCGGTGCACGATATTGCGCGCGTGCGCCGGTCACCAAATCCACCCAGGCTGGCGGGTTTGCGTTCCGTGCCCAGAAACTGACAAACGCGTCCTGCGCTTCCCGACACCTCCCTCCCGACCAGGCCAGGTACAGCGGAACTCGAATGGCGTCGTAGGAGAATCGCGGCGGCCAATGTGGATGCGGCTCCAAGGAACCATCCCGTCCCACCCGCAGCCAATCCGGTGGCAACCGCCAAAACCCGAACCGTCCAGCGTCAATCAACTTCTGCCCGTCCGCAGAAAGCTGCGACCAAAGCGGGGACGGCACGGCCTCCGCCAGTTCCGCCAGCATGGGGAATGCATAATAGGACGGGTTGACGGTCACGCTGTCGGCAAAATCAAACCCCTCGGCGCCGGGCAGCAGCACGGTATGCGCGCCGAGCGTACGCACCAGCAGTCGCAACATGTCTCCCGCGATCCGACGCGCCAGCGTGGCATGCTCCGCGCATCCCCACCGCCGCGCGGCGCGCCACAGTGCACAAGCAATGAAGAGATCGCCATCGGTGGCGTTGTTCCAATCGGCAACCCGGAAGGGCAGGTTGGGCTGGTAGCGCCATGCATGCAGGTAGTCGGAAGGGCGGCGCAACGTGGCGATCGTCCAGGCCAGGATAGATTCGAATGCGGGCCGATCGTTGAATGCGACCGCAAACAGCAACCCCCACCCTTGGCCCTCGCTGTGCGAGCAGTCACCATTCCCAGTATCGATGATGCGACCATCCGGCGCTAGAAATCGCCGCTTGAATTCCTCCCACTCGCAGCGACCGACGGCCACGAAATCGGCGAACCGCACACTGCCGCGCTGTGCAACCGCCGGCTTGGCCAAGGAAAATTGCGATACTCCCACCGTGGCAGAAAACGCTGCCGCACGAACCAAGCAACGCCGCGAAACCAGAATGGACTCAGCACACTTTTGATTGCGCATAACCACTCTCCATCCCACATGCAGACTGCATGCCGATCTCGTCTATAGTTAGCGTCGCATTACGTTATTCCATTCTGGAGGCGATCGATTGGCCGCAAGGTCAGAACCGTGCCACAAACTAGATGCATCGAATGCGTCCAGATTGGAATCACTAGGCAGGTATTTTAGTACCGCTTTTTCCCACCAGCTGTCAGCCTGGTCGGGATGACTAGTCCTTTCGGGGGACGGGACACCCCCGGGCATATTCCTCGAGCCGATACAATTCCCCGCCAAGTGCCGTTAGGGGAGCCCATCGGCTCGTCCCAACGAGAAGCGAGGCCCCGCGCGAGTGGCATTCAGACACCGAGGGCCGGCCAACCCGAACTCCCTTGGCTTCTCTTGGCCGGATTGAATAGGGGCCTTCCTCCACGCCGATACGCAACGCGCCGGTCCAGTGATGGATGCCGATGGCGATCGATGTGGCGGAAGCAGCACCATGCCTTATGGCTTTGGTAGCCGCACGCCGGAGCCACCGCCGCTCTCTTCAATGAATTCGACTCCGCCGGCTTCCAACACGGCTCGGATCGCTTCGACTGTACGCGGATAGAGGCTTTCGCCACACTCAAGTCGGGCGATCGTCGATCGTGACACCTTCGCAGACTCCGCAAGTTCACGGACTTCGATTAGCAGGGCAGCACGTGCCATCCGGCACTGCGCGGCGCTCAGTTTGTCGCCTTGTGACAAATTCCACTGTCCGGGGCGGGGAGTGTCACTATCCACGGAGCTTGTTGCGGCTTGACAGAGCGCTGGACGCGATGTGGCGAGCATCTCGCTCGGCTTGACCAACCCGAGCTCGCTGGAGCTGCGGAAGTAGCCGTCTCCCAGAATATCCCACCTTCGCCCGTGTGACGCCGGTTGTTGCCGGACTGCGCCTTTCCACAGTCGCACACCCGGACCGCCGCCATTCTCCGAGATGAACTCGACGCCGGCGCCCTCAAGGACGGAACGGATAGCCTTCAGGGTTCGCGGATGCGGTTGATGCCCGCCCGTCTCGAAACTTGCCAACGCCGATTCGGACACTTTCGCCGCCTCAGCGAGCTGAACCCTGGTGAGCCGCAGCATCGCGCGTGCGCCAAGGCATTGCTCAGACGAAATCCCAAACATTGGTCCTCAGAATTAAGATCTTCAGTTGCCGGTGACCATGACCGACATCGGCCGAAAATACCATACCAAGCAGGCGACGCGCAAACCTCAGCCGGGCCAACATCTACCGCCTGCTAGACGCGGAGTAAGGTGAAGCAGATGCCATGCGAACGTAGTCCTCTGTAGGTACCCTACTCCGTAGCCGCACTCCGGCGCCACCCCCGTTCTCGTCTATGAACTCGACACCAGCCGATTCAAGCGCGGTACGGATGGCCACCAGCGTCCGATCGTATGGGCGGCTCCGGTCCAATTCGAAGTCTATTATGGTCTTTTTCGATACGCTTGCCGCAGCCACCAAATCGGTCTGCGACCATTTCACTAGTGCCCGTGCCGCCCGGCATTGTGCGGGAAAAATCACCATTTTGAAGCAAACCCTAGATTGAGAGTCTCGACCAGATCCTGATCAACGTTATGCCATAAAATTAACATAACGCCACAACATTAGCAGCTCAGCCTGGGACCCACCGGGCTGCCAACGCCCCCCCGCGTCACCACCGGGCGCACGCGCGGCAGGTCGGTCTTGTCGTAGCGCGCGTCGAGCGTCTGGTCGGCCTCGGTAAATGCCGCTTGGCAGTGCCCGCAGCGAGCAGGTTTGGCGACCACCATGTCGTCGGGGTCCGCCGACAGCGCCCGCCCGCCGCCGTCACGGCCCAGACTGCCCTTGCGCGGGCCAAGCTGCTTGGCCTTGTCCGGTCGGTTCGGCTTCTGCGCCTTCGACGGCAGCACACTGGAATTGTCCGGCGTCTTCGGCGGCTTGCCCAGCTTGGCTTCCAGCGCCAGAACCCGCTCCGTCAGCGCCTGAACCTGCGACCAGGGCGCACGGATCAACGCGTCCTTCTCGTCATCCGACAGCCGACTGAGATCGGGAAACTGGGTCACCCATAGCTTGAATCGCGCGCCTCGTGATCACGTCAAGCGATCTTCAGAACACCCAAGCCCGCTCGCCCCGGCTGGCCTTCATGGCTGTTCAACGCTCCGTCACTCCGACGAGGTTGAGGAGCGGGTCGAGGCCGCCGAGCGCCGCGCGGTAGCGGTCCTGTGGAAGTGTGCCTGAGCGGTTGGACTTGAGGATGTTGAAGGCGAAGCTGCGAATGCGGGCGAAGATGCCGGGGTTGGATCGGATGCGGGAGCGGTCCTCGCCCATGGTGACGTCGCGGCTGTAGTGGGATGTGGTTTCGACGCTCCAGTGAGCGCGGATAGCATCGGCAGCGACCGTGGCGGCGAGCGGTTGGTTGGCGAGATAGTAGGCTGTCTCGGCCGAATGATGAAAGCCGCAGCTGGCATCGCAGGTGAAGACGTCGCGCTCGACCCGGATGATGGTCCTGACGTGATCATCCCAGTCGGTGTCGACAAGTCTGTCACCGGGATCGAAGGCCGTGACGATGCGACGTTCGATGCGATTGCGCCCTTTGCCTTGGTTGCTGGAGGCATCGAGCGGCGTGGTTGTCGCGCAGATATCGCGGGTCTGGGCGAGCAGAGTGGGCTGATTGTCCTTGAGTTGGACGATCAGGGTGAGGTCCGCGGCGCGGGCGACCTCGAACAGTTTTTTTGGCAGTGCAACGCATCGAGCGTGACCAGGGCACCGGAGGCGATACCGAGTTCGGCGAGCAGCGCCTGCGCGGCTGGGATCTCGTTGGATTTCGCGTCGATGTCGACGTGGGCGAGCACCAGGACGGTGTCGGTGGCGAACGCGCTCAGCACCTGCGCGGCGGCGCGATCATGGAACGCGTCGAAGCTGCCGCGCAGCGTCTTGCCATCCAGCGCGATGCTGCTGCGTCCGCCGCCCCCGCA
>CAIMEK010000023.1 GCA_903839965.1 uncultured Acetobacteraceae bacterium
AGTGCCGGCACCAGCGCCTCAAGCGCCAGTTGGCCGGCGGCGCGGCCGGCGATGTTCGGCTTGGTTTCGGCGATCGAGGCGCGGAGCCCGGCCACCACCTCGTGGACGTTTTCCGGCAGGCGGCCGGCGATGACGCGCTCGAACTCGGCGCGCTGCGGGTGGCGGGCCAGCCGCTTGAGCCAGGCGCGACGGGCGGTGGCGCCGCGGCTGCCGGCACGCTGCCAGCGCTCGCGGATGTCCTCGGGCACCTCGAAGGGCGCGGAGGTCCAGCCCATCAGGTCCTTGGTGCCCTGGGCTTCCTTGGCGCCGAGCACGTTGCCATGCGCACCGGCGGTGCCGGCGCGGGTGGGGGCGCCGAAGCCGATGATGGTCTTGCAGGCGATCAGCGTGGGCCGCGTGGAGCGCATCGCCATCGACAGGCCCGCGGCGATCTGCACCGGGTCGTGGCCGTCCACCCGCTTGACCGCCCAGCCGGCGGCGGCGAAGCGCTTGAGCTGGTCGGTGGAGGTGGCCAGCGAGGTGGGGCCGTCGATCGAGATCGAGTTGTCGTCCCACAGGACGGTGAGTTTGTTCAGCTTCAGGTGGCCGGCCAGGTCGATGGCCTCGTGGGAGATGCCTTCCATCAGGCAGCCGTCGCCGACGACGCACCAGGTGCGGTGGTCGACCAGGCTCTTGCCGAAGCGGGCGGCCAGGATGCGCTCGGCGAGCGCCATGCCGACGGCGTTGGCGACGCCCTGGCCGAGCGGGCCGGTGGTGGTTTCGATGGCCGGGTGCAGCTCGTGCTCCGGATGGCCGGCGCAGGGCGAGCCGAGCTGGCGGAACGACCTGATTTTGTCGATTTCCATGCCGGCGTAGCCGGTGAGGTTCAGCAGCGCGTAGAGCAGCATGGAGCCGTGGCCGGCGGAAAGAACGAAACGGTCGCGGTCGGCCCAGTGCGGGTCGGCGGCGTCGTATTTGTGGAAACGGGTCCACAGGGTGGTGGCGACGTCGGCGAAGCCCATGGGCATGCCGGGGTGGCCGGAGTTTGACTTCTCGATGGCGTCGATGGCGAGCGCCCGGATGGCGTCCGCCATATGGCGCTCCGGCGTGGCGGGCCGCGCCAGCACGGCGGCCTGGAGTTCCAGGGCCGGATTATCGTTGGAAAGCTCGATGACTGAAGCCATGACACGTCCCTCTGCGCACGGCGGGGGTTTAGTAGGGGGGGGAGCGGCGAGCAAGGCCTGACGTTCACCCCTGCAAGGCGATGGCGGCGGGACTGGCCGGAATGCCCGGCCCGATATGGCAGGCGCGGCTTTACAGGGGGTGAAGATGGGCGCCGCAGCTGGTTGTTGCAATTATTGAAAATGCAACGAAATGGCCGTGGCTAGGCGTGCCGGGTCAGGCGGGCGTTGCGACGGGCCGGCGGACGCGCAGGAAGGGCACGACGATCGAGGGGCGGCGTTCGCGCAGCCAGGCCGGGGCGTTCGGGGGCAGCCGCGGCTCCGGCGGCAGCGCGAGGGGAGGCGCGGCTGCGGGCGGCGCGGTTTGGGGCGCGGGGTCCGGCCGGGGGGCGGCGGGGCGCGCGAGTGCCGGGATATCGATGCCGAGCATGCGGGTGAGCGGGCGGAGGATGCGCCCGACGGCGGGGTTGGCGAGGAGGGCGGCGGCGGCGGGCTCGGCGAGCAGGGCTTGCAGTTGGCTGGCGGAGTTGGCGGCCTCGTAGCCGAGCACGCGCACCAGCCAGAAGTGGCCGGAGGGGAGCGACGGGGCCGGGTGGCGGCCGCCGGGGCTGGACCTGTGGGGCCGCGCGGGCGTGCCGGCGGCGAGGCGGTTGAGCAGGCGCGCGAAGCGGCGGGAGAGGCGGCCGAGGCGGTTGCAGAACGGGACGATGAGGGCGATGAGGCGGGGCTGGCGCAGGAAGTTGGCGGCGACGAGGGCGATGAGGCGGGCCACGATGGCGGCGACCCGACGGGCGATGTCGGGGGCGGAGGCGTAGTCCGGGGCCGGGAGGGGCGCGTCTGGCACGAATAGATTCCTAGCACAAAGGCGCGGATGGTGCAAGGGGATTTTGGGGGCGGGGAGGCTTCAGGGCTGGGCTGGGCCAGGGGAGAGGCCGGGCAGGGGGCCGAAGGTTTCCGCCGGGAAGCGCTCGATGTGGCCGACGCGGTGCCAGCCCAGATAGCGCCAGGCATCGCCGCCGGCGGCGAAGATGCGGGAGCCGTCGGGAGCGAGGGAGGCGTACGCGCCGTTTTTGAAGGTGTGCAGGATGAAGCCGATGGGGGCCAGCGTTGCCGCGTCCCACAGGCGCAGCGTGCCGTCATCGCCGGCGGTGGCCAGGCGCGAGCCGTCCGGCGACCAAGCGCAGGCCAACACCGAGCTCGCATGCCCGCGCAGCACGGCACCCGCCTTGCCGGTCGGCGCGTCCCACAGGCGCAGCGTGCCATCGTCGCCGACGCTGGCCAGGCGCGCCCCGTCCGGGGACCAAGCACAGCTCACCACCCCGCGCTCATGCCCGCGCAGCACAGCGCCAGCCTCGCCGGTCGCCGCGTCCCACAGGAACAGTGTGCCGTCTTCGCCGGCGCTGGCCAGGCGCGCGCTGTCCGGCGACCACGCGCAGCACCACACCCTGCCTATATACCCGCGCAGCACGGCGCCCGCCGCGCCGGTCGCCATGTCCCACATGCACAGCGTCCTGTCATTACCGGCGGTGGCCAGGCGCGCGCCGTTCGGCGACCAAGCGCAGGCCAACACCGAGCTCGCATGCCCGCGCAGCACGGCGCCCGCCTCGCCGGTCGCCGCGTCCCATAGGCGTATCGTGCCGTCACTGCCGGCGCTGGCCAGTTGCGCCCCGTCCGGCGACCACGCGCAGGCCGTGACCTCGCCCTCATGCCCGCACAGCACGGCGCCCGCCGCGCCGGTCGCCACGTCCCAGAGGCGCAGCGTGCCGTCCTGACCGGCGCTGGCCAAGCGCGCCCCGTCCGGCGACCACGTGCAGGCCAACAGTTTTTCTGCATGCCCGCGCAACACGGCGCCCGCCTCGCCGGTCGCCGCGTCCCACAGGCGCAGCGTGCCGTCATTGGCGGTGCTGGCCAGACGCGCCCCGTCCGGCGACCACACGCAGACCGTCACCGAGCCCGCACGCCTGCGAAGCTCGGCGCCGGTCGCCGCGTCCCATAGGCGTGGCATGCCGTCCCGATCGGCGCTGGCAAGGCGCGCCCCGTCCGGCGACCACGCCCAGGCCCGCCCCCCACCCGGATGCCCGCGCAGCACGGCGAGCGGCGCGCCCGATGCCGCGTCCCACAGGCGCAGCGTGCCGTCATCGCCGGCGCTGGCCAGGCGCGCGCCGTCCGGCGACCACGCGCAGGCCGTGACCTCGCCCTCATGCCCGGGCAGCACGGCGAGCGGCGCGCCGGATGCCGCATCCCACAGGCGCAGCGTGCCGTCCGAGCCGGCGCTGGCCAGGCGCGCGCCGTCCGGCGACCACGCGCAGGCCAGCACCCAGCCCATGTGGCCGTCGAGCACCGCGGCACGCCACCACGGCGATGCGACCGCCGGCGCCACCGTGTCGCAGAGCGCGATGAGGACCGCTTGGCTGCCTTCCCTTGCGGGCTTGGGCCGCGAAGCGGCCCTGGCCCGCAAGGGAAGGGGGGAAGGTTTGGGCAATCCCGAGGCCCCTTGCAGCGCACAGCCCAGGAACTGGGTGCGGTAGAACGTTGCGTCGGTGAAATCGGCGGTGTCGAGCGCGAGAGAGCGGAGCAGCGTGCCGGTGAGGTCGGCGCGGGCGAACCGCGCCCGGCGTGCCCGGCCGCCGACGATTTCCGCAAGCTGCAGGTTGGCGGCGGAGAGGTCGGCATCGTCCAGGTCGACCTCCGCGAAGGCCGCGCCGTCCAGCCGGGCGCCGCGGAACGATGTGCCCCGCAGGTTCAGCCGTTGCGCCGGCGTGCCGGCGATTTGCCAGCCGCGCAGATCGGCGCCTTCCAGCCGGAACCCCGACGCCGCCGGCGCCGGGTAGGCTTTCGTTGCCGCCAGCAGGACGAACGAAAAGACCACTTCGCTGACGCGCGGCCGATAGGCGCCCCGGGCGGCCCACAAGGTGGCCATCGCCCGCTCGTCGGGCTCGGAGAGCAGCATCTGGCCGAGGAAATCCAGCGTTTCGACGCTCGGCCGCGGCATGTCCCAATCGTCGAGGCGGCCTTCGCAGAGCGCCCGGCGCAGATGGGCGGCGAGGAAGAATTCCTGCAGGGAAGCGTGGGCGAAGCGGAAATCCGCCTCGCCGACGCGCACGAGGAAGGTGGCGGTGCGCAGGTCCTCCTTCAGCAGGTCGCGGCCGATGCCTTCGTAGTGCGCGGCGATGGCGGGGCGGGCGACGAAGAAGGCAACCAGCCAGTCTTCCAGGTCGTCCACCGTCCAACTGCGCTTGCCGCTGCGGTGCAGCGCGGCGGCGAAGTGCTCCATGAGCATCTGCTTGTGCGGCGGCGAAATGGTGTGCTTGCCGCCGTCGCGCTCCAGCCAGGACAGGACCATGTGGCGGTAGAGGTCGACGCCGGTGACGCGCTTGCCCTCCAGTTTCCACTGCTCGATCTGCGGCAGGTGGCGGGCGATCAGGCTGAGGGTGTAGGGCCGCTCGGCGAGTTCCGGCAGGTTGTGGACGGCGCGGATGGTTGCCAGCACGCGGTCGATGTCCTCGCCGGGCAAGGTATGGCCCAGGTAGGCGCGGATCTGCGCGTCGGTGAAGGGCAGCAGCACGAAGACGCGGTAGGCGTCGGGGCCGATAGGGTCGCGATCCTCGGCGGTGAGGTGCGCCTTCTGCTCGCGCAGGGTGCGGAAATAGTGGGTGCGGCAGGTGACCAGCACGCGGCCGGGCTGGCCGGGCAGGTCCGGCTTGCGATGGGCGGGCCAGAGCAAAGGCGGCAGGATGCGGAACAACTCGCGGGTGAAGCGCTTGCCGGCGGCGGGAGAGAGATGCACCAGCACCTCGTCCAGGCCGTCGAAGATGGCGAGCGCGCCTTCCTGCTGCACCAGGCGCACCACTTCCTGCGCGGTCAGCTTTGCTTCCGTCTGGCCGCCGCGCCAGCTTCGGGCCAGCACAGTGCTGATGATGTCGGGCAGCGTGGGCTCGGTTTTCGCGGCGTCGCCGAGATAGCGCAGGTCCAGATAGATCGGAAGACGGGCAGTGGGGTCCTTGGCGCAGGCGTCGAGCAGTTCCTTGGCGAAGGCCATGCTGTTGGTGGTCTTGCCCATGCCGTATTCGCCGAGCAGGGCGCAGTAGGGCTGCCCGTTCGGGTCGCGCAGCCATTCGCCGAGGAAATCCAGCGCATCGCGCCCCGTTTCGTCCGGGCGCTGGCGGGCATCCGAGGTTTCCAGCCGCTCCAGGGTGTCGATGCGGCCCCGGCTGCGCACGAAATGGATGTCGGCAAGGTCGTGCGCGACCTGTTCGCGCAGGGAGTCGGCAAGGGCAGGTGGGCGGGGTGAAGCGGGCGCCGGCGACGCGGCCAGCATGCGCAGGATGCCGGCGCGGAGACCGTCGGCGAATGCTTTCTGCTCGGCCTTGCCACGGCATTGCTGGAAGGACCGACCCTGGCGATCGAGATATATCTGGATACGCTCGAGGCCTTTCAGGTTGGTCGAGGAGTCGAGCGGGACGGATTCAAGCGCCACCGGGACGGCGCGCTTGTCCGGTGCCGGCGCGAAGGGATCGGGGGCGACAAAGTGCGGGAGTTCGTTGCGGTCGATGAAGTTGCTGCACAGGAAGGCGTTGCTGACGAGGAGCAGGCCGAAGTCGCAGTCGGCGATGGCCTGGCCGATCTGCGCGCGCCAGTCGGCGCCGAGGACGATGTCGCGGTCGTGCCATTGTTCGAAGCGGAAGCCGGCGGCGTTGTCCAGGCGGACGCGGAGCAGCGGTAGCAGCCGGTCTTTCAGCTTCGCATCTTCGTGGGCGTAGCAGACGAAGTAGCGGACGGTGCGGATCGGCGCGATTTCGACCGCGTTCTGGCGGGTGCGCGCCACGCCCTGCGTTTCGTCGCGGGTCAGTTGCGAGGCGAAGCCGGCGGAGATGCCGGTTCCCTCGAACCAGCACCAGCGGTCGGCGGGTTCGGCGCGGGTCTGGGTGTCAACGTCCAGTGTTAAAGGCTGGTTCGCTTCTTTCGCCGCGGCGGCGACGCGTTCGCGAAACTGGCGGAAGGCGGTGAGGGCGTCGGGCCGGCGCTTGTCCGGGAAGAGCGCGACCAGCGACGCCGCGAGATTGGCGCGGCCGTCCGCGAGGAGGCATTGCAGGAGTGCGTCGAGGCGGGGGCGGTCGGCGCGGCCGAGGTCGTCGCGGATTGCGGCGGCGGTGGCGCGGGCGGCGGCGGGGAGGAGCGGCAGGGCTGGCATGGCGCACGACTCCGGTGGCTACGATATCGACGTTGTTTATACGCCAACCATATTCGGTGTCAAACGAAACCAGACGGAATCGGCGAAGTCTCTACGGAATGGGTTCCAAGAGCCTCCCGGCCCTTGGCGCGAAGGCGTGAGGCGGACTTGGCGTTTTGCTGGGCCTGCTGCAGCGGTTCATTCGCCAAGGGGTTCGCACGGCCGATTGGGGTGGTGCCTCTCCGGCGACCACGACGATTTTGGGGAGCCGCACACTTTATGATGGAGCGGTGCGAACGCGGTGCAGTCCCGCATTTCGCTACGCGAATGCGGGCTACTCGAACGGGGTCCGGGGGCCTCCCGGCCGGGTGCGCGAAGGCGTGAGGCGGACTTGGCGTTTTGCTGGGCCTGCTGCAGCGGTTCATTCGCCAAGGGGTTCGCACGGCCGATTGGGGTGGTGCCTCTTCGGCGACCACGACGATTTTGGGAGCCACATACTTTATGATGGAGCGGTGCGAACACGGTGCAGTCCCGCATTTCGCTGCGCGAATGCGGGATACTTGAGTAACGGTGGCCTACCATCATGGACAATCTGAAACCTACCCACTCACGTTGAAGGCCAACAGCCGTGGTTCACTACCGCCGCAACTTCATCCCGGGGGCCACTTTCTTCTTTACCGTGGCACTCGCCGACCGCCGATCAAACCGCTTGACCAACCATATTGCAGCCCTGCGCGAAGCCTTTCGAAAGGCCCGATCGGAGCATCCGTTCGAAATCGACGCGATCGTTGTTTTGCCGGATCATCTGCACACGATCCTCACACTCCCCGACGGCGATGCCGATTTCCCCCATCGTTGGCGCCGCATAAAGACGGTGTTCACGCAACGCGTGCTCGGTGCCGGCGTGGCGTTGCCGTCGCGCGACGCGACCGGGCGTGTCCTGTGGCAGAGACGCTATTGGGAGCACACCATCCGAGACGACACGGATTATGGGCGCCATGTCGACTATGTTCATTACAACCCGGTCAAGCACGGGCTTGTTGCCAATCCCGCTGATTGGCCGCATTCGTCGCTGCACCGGTTCGTTCGCCACGGGGTTCTTACGGCCGGCTGGGGCGGTGACGCTGGCAGCGACGACGATTTTGGCGAGCCGGACGCGTTATGATGGGGGGTGGAAATGTGGTGCAGTCCCGCATTACGCTGCGCTAATGCGGGCTACGTCGAACGGGGTCCAGGGGCCTCTCGGCCCTTGGCGGGTGCGGGCAGAGCCCGCGCTTGCTTGCTTCACACTGTGCGGTTCGCCCGGGCCAGCACGGCCTCGAACAGGACCTGGCAGCCGGCCTCGGCTTCCGCCGGTTCGATGCTTTCCGCCTCGTTGTGGCTGAGCCCGTCCTTGCAGGGGGTGAAGATCATCGCGGTGGGGATGTGGCGGGAGACGTAGACCGCGTCGTGGCCGGCGCCGGAGACGATTTCGCGGGCGGTGTAGCCGCATTTCGCGGCGGCCCGGCGGACCAGGTCGACGCAGGCCGGGTCGAAGCGCTCGGCGGCGTAGCGGAACAGTTCGGTCAGCTCCAGTTGCACGCCGCATTCGGCCGCCGCGGCGACGGCCTGGGGGAGGAAATCGTCGGCCATGCGAAAGGCCGTTTCGGTGTCGGGGTGGCGCAGCTCGACGGAGAAACGCACCTCGCCGGGGATGACGTTGCGGCTGTTCGGCAGCACCACGAGCTGGCCGACGGTGCCGCGGCCGTCCTCGCCGTGGGAACGCATCAGGCGGTCCACCAGCACGATCACCTTGGCCGCCGCCAGCAGGGCGTCGCGGCGGGTGGAGGGCGGGGTGGTGCCGGCGTGGCTGTCCACGCCGAGGGCGACGGCGTCGTACCAGACCTGCGCCTGGGCGCCGGTGACGATGCCGATTTGCTTGCCTTCGGCTTCGAGGATGGGGCCCTGCTCGATGTGAAGTTCAAAGTAGGCGTCGGCGGGGAAGGCGCGGGCTTCGGCCTCGCCGGCATAGCCGATGCCGTCGAGCGCGGCGCCGACGGTGACGCCTTCCAGGTCGGTGAGGGCGCGCGCGTGGTTGAGGGCGAACACGCCGGTCCAGACG